>JACRAM010000046.1 GCA_016213405.1 Bacteroidota bacterium | reverse complement strand
GCGGTCGAGGAAGTAAAAAGACGATTGAGAATTATATTCGTAATCAAGGTCGTCATAATGATGTCAAGCAGTTGAAACTTTTTGAATTGTGAAAAATAAAATAATAACGCCCTGCGCTCTTGGCGCAGGGTTCTTTACGAACGAAGGGAGAACTGGAAGAAGCGATTCAAAAATTTTCTTTTAAAAAATTTGCTGCTCTTCGTCCTTCCATATTGCTTGGTGATAGAAAAGACTTTCGCTTTGGAGAATTGATTGGAAAAGGATTGATGCAGGCGCTGAGTTTTGTTTTTATCGGAAAATTTATAAAGTACAAAGCTATTCATGCGGAAGATGTGGCGAAAACGATGATTGCAATCGCGAATAGCAATTTTCAGGAAAAAACTTTTGAGTCAGACCGCATTCAGCATATAGCAAAAGCGTTTAACAATATTTAATGATTCATTATATTTCTTCTGCCCTTCATATTTATTTCCCTTTATATTTGCCTGCCTTATTATAAGTCCCAATGAAAAAATCTTTTCCAATCCTTCTGGCATTTTCATTTATATCTGCCATTGCGCAAGATTCGAAAATATATTTCCAACAGGAATCCAACTACACTATCCATGTAAAATTAGATGATACAAAGAATGAGTTCACTGCCGATGAAACTATTGAATACACCAACAATTCTTCGGATGAATTGACTTTTATCTGGTTTCACATCTGGCCCAACGCTTACAAAAATAACAGCACGCCCCTCGCAAAACAATTAATCGCTGATGGGAATAGAAAATTTTATTTCGCCTCACAGGACGAGCGTGGATGGATTGACGGGCTTGATTTTAAAGTGAACGGACAGAATGTGAAAATAGAACCCGGAGAAAGCATTGACATCGTTAAATTAATGCTGAACGAACCGCTCAAACCGGGAGGAAAAATCACCATCACTACTCCGTTTCATGTTCACATTCCCATAGGAGTTTTTTCGCGCCTTGGACACATCGGTCAGCAATATCAAATCACACAGTGGTATCCCAAGCCTGCGGTGTATGATAAATATGGATGGCATCCGATTCCATTTCTCAATCAGGGAGAATTTTATTCTGAGTGGGGAAAGTTTGATGTGTTCATCACTGTTCCGAAAAATTATGTAGTGGGTGCTACGGGCGATTATGTAGATGGTGACGAAGAAATTGCCTGGCTCAACAAAAAAGCCGAACAGGCAAAAGAGATGGAAGTTTTTCCGCGCGATACCACTTTTCCTCCTTCCTCTTCCGAATGGAAAACGCTTCACCTGCATCAGGAAAAAATTCATGACTTCGCGTGGTTTGCCGATAAAAGATATTATGTAATGAAAGACGAAGTAGAACTTCCGTATTCAAAAAGAAAAGTTACCACATGGGGATTGTTTACCGGGGCTGAAGGAAAACTATGGAAACAATCCGCAAAATATGTTGCCGATGCAGTATATAATTATTCTTTATGGAATGGAGAGTATCCTTACAATCATGCCACTGCAGTAGATGGTGCGCTGAGCGCTGGTGGAGGAATGGAATATCCGAACATCACAGTGATAGGAAAAATGAATAGCGCCATGACGTTAGACCAGGTGATTGCGCATGAAGTCGGCCATAATTGGTTTTACGGAATCCTCGGCTCTAACGAGCGTGATCATGCGTGGATGGACGAAGGAATAAATTCTTTCAACGAAGGAAGATACATGGAAAAAAAATATCCTGCCGATTCGGTAAGAACATTTGCGTCAACAAAAATTGCTGGAGTGAATGTGGACATTGGAAAAATTCTCGGCATTCCGAACTTTGATGAGCGCACACTTTTTGATTTAGGATATCGTTTCAATGCGGTGAAGAAAATGGATCAGCCGAATGATTTAACATCAGCCGAATACACCACGGTAAATTACGGAACAATTGTATATGGCAAAACGGCAGTGCTGTTTGAGTATCTGCGTTCGTATCTTGGCACGGAACTTTATGATAAATGCGCGCAGAAATATTTTGAGGATTGGAAATTCAAACATCCTTATCCCGCTGACATCAAAAAAGTGTATGAAGAAGTTTCCGGGAAAAACCTGAGCTGGTTCTTTGACGATATTCTAAAAACCACCAAACAGATTGATTACAAAATTCTTTCCTGCAAAAAATCACAATGCGCCAACAGCTTTACCGGAGATTGTTGGGAAGTGAAAGTAAAGAATAATGGAAAAATAAATTCCCCGTTTCCCGTCTCAGCTATGAAAGATGGTAAAATTGTAAATACAACATGGTTTGTGGGTTTCAGCGGAACAAAAAGCGTGAATGTTTACACAATTGATTTCGACAAAGTGAAAATTGATGCCGAAAATAAAATGCCCGACATCAACCGACAGAACAATAACTATAAAATGCGCGGGCTTTGCAAAAAAACGGAACCGTTCAATTTAAAGATGATGGGATTAATTCATAACACGGACAAAACACAGTTGTTCTGGATGCCGGTGATGGGATGGAACAACTACAATAAATTTATGCTGGGCGCTGCGGTGTACAACAATTTTCTCCCGGAAAAAAAATTAGAATGGGTATTTATGCCGATGTACAGCTTTACGAATAAAGATTTAGCCGGTGGAGCAAGTGTTTATTACAACATTCATCCGAACAAAATTTTTCAGACGATATGTTTTGGAGTAAATGCGGAAAGATATTGCTATAGTAATTACGATCTTCCTAATCTCAACTTCAATAAAATTACCCCCGATTTTACATTTGAGATTAAGAAAAAGCATTTGAATAGTTCGGTTAAGCAGATGATTAATATTCGGCAAGTAAATGTCACAAAGGAAATTGCAGTTGGCGATTATTCTTTCAAGCCACCAGTTTATCGCTATGACAGCGTGTCTGCTGCTATTAATGATTTTACTTATACGATTGATAATAGCAGAAAAATAAATCCCTACAGTGTTGCGTTGGATGTTCAGCAAGGAGAAGGGTTTGTGAAAAACTCTGTTACTGCAAATTATAAAGTAACTTTCAAAAAGAAGAAAAAGGGACTCGACATCCGTTTCTTTGGCGGAGAATTTATTGATAAATCAATAAATGGCAATGGCGATTACCGTTTCCGAATGAGTGGTTTCAGTCCAAAAGGAATTGAAGAACATGATTATATGTATGATAATGTTTTTCTTGGAAGAAGAGAAAATACAGGATTTCTTTCACAGCAATTTTCAGAATCGGACGGTGCAATTAAAACTTATACTGCATATGGACAAACATACGATTGGATTGCAGCATTAAATCTCAAATGTTCTTTGCCTGGAAAAATTCCGTTCAAACTCTTTGCTGATTTTGCGAGCGTGGCTAATCAGCCGCAGATATTTTATGATGCGGGCATTTATATTTCACTAGTACCAAATATTATAGATGTTTACATTCCTCTGTTAATGTCTAAGGATATTAAGAGTGAATTTTACACGAATCCGGATAATTCTGATTTAAAGAATCCAACTCCTGACAATCTAGATCCTGATGCTTTCAAACGCACTATGCGAATGATTCGCTTCACATTCAATATTCATAAGTTGAATCCGTTTGAGATGGTGAGAAATTTATCTTTGTAGATGTTGTTGGCTGTCACCCTGAGCGTAGTCGAAGGGTCTGTTAAATAGATTCTTCGCTTCGCTCAGAAGGACAAATCCCTAATTAGTATCTTCGCACCATGATTTATTTTCTTTCCGATTTTCACCTTGGCGCGCCAGACTATGAAAAAAGTTTAGAGCGTGAAAAAAAGATTGTAAAATTTCTAGATTCGATAAAGAAAGACGCAACAGAAATTTATTTGCTTGGAGATGTTTTCGATTTCTGGTTTGAATACGGAAAGGCAGTTCCGAAAGGATACGTTCGTCTGCTTGGTAAACTTGCAGAGTTGAGCGATGCGGGAATAAAACTTCACTACTTCACCGGCAATCACGACATGTGGGTGTTCGGCTATTTGGAAAAAGAATTGGGCGCGAAGATTTACCGAAAACCTGTCACGCGTGAAATCAACGGAAGGAAATTTTATTTAGGACATGGTGATGGATTAGGTCCTGCGGATTTAGGATATAAATTCATTAAATCTGTTTTTGCAAGTAAAATCTGCCAGTGGTTGTTCGCCCGTCTTCATCCCAACTTCGGAATATGGTTGGGAGATTTTTGGTCTACAAAAAGCCGAATGTCTACTGAAGATTTAAAATTTCATAAAGAAAAAGAATGGCTTGTTATGTATGCGAAACAAATCTTACAGAAAGAATATTTTGATTATTTCATTTTTGGGCATAGGCACATTCCCATTGATTATAAGTTGTCGGAGAAATCCCGCTACATAAATCTTGGCGAATGGATTACTCATTTTTCCTATGCTGTGTTCGATGGTAATAATTTAGAGTTAAAATATTTTCGTGAGTAAGATCAAGGCGAAATCACAAGCCAGCCGAAATTGGTTTGAAACGCTTTTAGCCAATCCATTCAATCCTTACAAAATTATTTTTATTGCCTGCATTTTACTCTATGCGCAGATTCTTACTTTTGGTTTAGTTCATTTTGATGACCATGGATTTGTATTGATGGCAGCCGATACATTGAAGCTTTCAAATATTCCGCAGTTTTTCAAACATAGTGTATTCTGGGTGTTAGGAGATACTACGCAGGATACGGATGTATTTTATCGCCCGCTGCAAAATGTTATCTATGCAATCTGCAATACGATCGCAACCAAGCAGGCATGGATTTATCATTTTATGGGATTGTCTTTTCATGTTATTACTTCCTGCGTCCTGTTCAGATTTTTCAGAGAGTTAAAATATCACTCATCCGTTGCACTTGTCTTTGCGCTGATTTATTCTGTTCATCCTGTTCTCGTGCAAGGAGTTGCGTGGATTGCTGGCATTGGCGACCAAATGGCAACTTTGTTTTCTCTTTTATCAGCGATTTACTTTTTCAAATTATTTTTTGATGGAAAAGAATTCAGTGCAAAATATTTTATTCTTCATTTTCTTTTTTTGATGTGTGCATTATTTTCAAAGGAAGTCTCTATAGCGCTGATTCCACTTTGTTTATTCTGGATTTTCTTTATCAATAAAAATAAGCAACATGGGAAAGTTCTCGTTGCAACTTCGATCAGCTGGATAATCATAACAGTTGCCTATTTTATTTTCAGAGCGAACGCCATTCATCCTCCGAAAATAAACCTTCTTGCGTCAGCGTTCGAGTCATTCAAAGTAAACGGACCGCTAGTATTTGAATATTTTGAAAAAATGTTTTTGCCTTATCGCCTAAGTCCGATTCCTTCCCGGGAAGATTCTCAGTTGCTGGTTGGATTGATTGTTTTTGTTGTCATCATTTTCTTTTTGATTTACAAAAAGAGATTTACCCCGTTGGATAGGAACCAAAATCCTACGGGGTTTACACGAATGAGTTTGTTTGGTGCGCTATGGTTCATTGTATTTCTTTTTCCCACTTTCATCCAGCAGAATCCGCAAGCGCATTTCTTTGCATTTGAACACCGTCTTTATTTACCACTCATCGGAATTGCAATCATCATGATGGAGCTTTTCAACATAAAGCAAATTGATATTCATTCCAATTTCCAGAAATATGGCTTTTCATTAATACTGATACTATTTTTTGCAATCACCTTTTCTCATAGCAGAACCTTTACGGATCCGTACACATTTTACGACAAGGCGATTTCTTCCTCGCCAAAATCAGTAATTGCCTACAATGGATTTGGCAAGCTTTTGCTGGAGGACAAAAAATATACGGAAGCGATTGAGGCGTTCAAAAAAAGTTATGAATATAAACCCGATGATTTACAAACCACAGGTAAAATTGCAGAAGTGTATATGAAGAACTTAAACAACCCTCAGGAAGCGGTTGTATGGTTTAAAAAAACTCTTGAGATAGATTCTAATTCGGTGGAAGCAGCAGTGAGCATTGGTGATGCTTATTGGAATTTTATTCACGATACAACGAACGCGATATTGTGGTACGGCAATGCTTTGAAAATAAATCCACAGAATGAATTTGCATCAGCTAACCTTGGAATGATTCACGCAAGCAAAGGGAAAAATGAAGAAGCGAGAAAATTTCTTTCTCAATCTTTGTTATCAAATCCGAAAAATTTAGTGGCACTTAAGTGGATATCTATTTCTTATTTCAATGAAGAAAAAATTTCAGAAGCAATAACATATCTTAGCAAAGCGTATGAAATTTATCCGAATGATGTTGATTTGCAAATGAATTTGATGATATGTTATTACAAGCTGAATGACTTTCCCAATACTGAAAAGTTTGCTTCTATTTATTCAAAAAGCAATAATAAAATTCCAGAGGCAATAGAAATGTATTTGAAGAGCGTTAAACGCTAAGAAATTTTTTCCACTAGTTCTGCCAGACGATTCGAATAGCCCATTTCATTATCATACCAGCCAATCACTTTCACCATTCTTCCCACCACAGAAGTGAACTCTGCATCAAACACGCAGGAGAAAGGATTGCCGACAATATCAATAGAAACAATCGGCTCTTCGGTGTACTCAAGAATTCCTTTCAAAGATTTTTCTGATGCTTTTCGAAACGCTTCGTTGATTTCTTTTACAGTTGTATCTTTTTTCAGGATGCAGGAAATATCCGTGAGCGAACCGTTAGGCACAGGTACGCGCATTCCGCAACCGCCAATCTTTCCATCAAGGTGAGGAAATATTTTTGTAATTGCTTTTGCTGCTCCTGTTGAAGTGGGAATGATACTCAGCGCTGCTGCTCTTGCTCTTCGCAAATCCTTGTGCGGAGAATCGTGCAGACGCTGGTCGCCTGTATAAGAATGTATGGTGGAAATGTAAGCATCTTCAATTCCCCAGTTTTCGTCCAGCACTTTTATCATCGGTGCTGCACAGTTGGTGGTGCAGGATGCGTTGGAGATTATTTTATCATCTTTCGAAAGAATGCTGTCATTGATTCCAAGCACCACACTTTTCACATTGTCGTTTGCAGGAGCGGAGATGATCACTTTTTTTGCTCCTGCTTTCAAATGTTTTCCTGCGCTTTCTTTATCAAGAAAATGTCCGGTGGATTCAATCACTACATCAACATTTAAATCTTTCCAGGGAAGTTTTTCAGGATATTTCTCAGCAAATGTTATTATTTTATTTCCATTTATCGAAATAGAATCTTTATCGTGAGTAACTTCTCCCTGATACGCTCTGTGAACGGAATCGTATTTGAAAAGATGCGCAAGCGTTTTACTGTCGGCTAAATCATTGATAGCGACAATCTGAATATTGGATTTAGATTTGGCAACGCGGCAAAAAGTTCTGCCGATTCTTCCGAAGCCGTTTATGGCTACTCTTACTTTTGGCATAGTGAATTAATAGAGGAGCAAATATAAACCAAACTAGTTCCCGAAGGGGAACATAGTTGGTTTAATAAAATATAAATGAATGCCCAAGAGCAAAGTGACTAAAGTGTTTCACCTTCTGAGGGCTCAGCAGGATTTTCTACTGCCGGTATTGATTCAGATTCCAGTTTGAAAACATCCGCTCGTCCTTTTTTCAGAGAAGAACGTTCATCGCTTGACTTTTCCAATTTAGAATGAAGTCGGGCGTTTTCGTTTTCGGTTTTCTTTATTGCTTTTTCGCTTTTCTGAAGACTGTCTTTTGCTTCTGCCAGTTCTGATTTTATTTTATCCGCAGCCGCTTCAACGTCAAGGACTTTTTTCCTCAGTGTAGAATTTTCGGCATTGAGTTTCTGAACGGATGATTCATGCTGTTTGATGGTTGCGGCAAGGGCAGCAGTTTGTTTTTTCTCAACATCGATCTCGGTTTTTAACTTTGCCTCTGATGCCTTAAGGTCAGCAATTTTTTTCTCCAACGAAGAATTTTCCGCTGTGACTTTCTGGATAGACAGCCCCTGCGCTTTGCTTGTTTCTGTCAGAGAAGCAAGTTGCTTTTTTTCCGCGTCAATGCTGTTTTTGTAATTTCCTTCTAGTGATTGAAGTTCAGAAATTTTATTTTTCAAAGTAGAATTTTCCTTTGTGAGTTCCTGTATGGATTGTTCCTTCTTGCTGATAACTTCCTTGAGTGATTCAATTTGTTTTTTGCCTAAATCAATATCTGTCTTTAGAGAGTTGCGTTCCTTGTTCAGCGAAGAAATGTTTTCTTTCAGCAGGGAAATTTCTTTGTTCTTTGCGGAAACTTCATTTTCAAGTCCATCAATATTCCCTTTCAGAGAAATGATTTCTGTTTTATTAGAATCAATTTCTGACTGCAGATTGGCGCAATCGGATTCCAATGAAATAATCTCATCGTTCTTCAGAGAGACATTCTTCTCCAGCAAAACGATATTGTTATTGAGCGAAACTATTTCTTTTTTCAATGAAACGATTTCGGTGAACGATACAAGCGTCTTTTGCAGGATCGCTTCCATTGGGTTATTTTTTTCTGCCATGGTTGTAAAAATTAATTATTAATCGTTAATTGTTAATCGTGGGGTTAGCCCTTAACGATTTTCAATTTTTGTCCTTTATGAAGTTTTGATTTAACTGTCAAGCCGTTGTCTTTCGCAATCTGCTTATACTTTCTTCCATCATGAAAATATTTCCTCGCGATGATCCAGAAGGTATCGCCATTTTTTACGGTGTGGATGATAGTGCCGCCTTCTGTTGATGCAGTCACAGCAGGAGCAGAAGTTTTTGCAGCAGATTTTTCTTTCACCATATTTATTTTTGCAGTGAGAGAAGTGTTCTCAGATTTAAGTTCTCCATTTTCTTTGGTAAGCATCGCTATCAACGCAGAATCTTCAGTTGTACGCACTTCATTCTGAACGGTTATTACGGGTGACAGCTCTACTGGGTCAGGAGTTTTGCCTGAAAATATTCCCACTGATGCCCAGCCGATGGCAGTAACTGCCGCAAACACGCTGAGAGCGGAAATGATTTTCTTTTGTTTCTGCCTTTGCTCGCTGGCGTCAACGATGAGGCGAAAAACTTCAAGGTCGGAATTGCATTGCGGACACGCTGTGGTGTCTTCGCTTAATTCGGTAGTGTTGCAAACTGGACAGTTCATGATAGTTGGATTAGAATTAAAGTACAAACTTAACAGGAATACGGACTAAATTTAGTATGAAACAGTTGAACTTATTAACCAGCAAATGTTGGTTTTGGGAAAGGTTTTCCTGCTTATTTGATAACGACAAGTTTCTTATTGAACTTTTTGCAGCTGTTGGCTATTTTCAGGATGTAAACTCCAGCGGCAAGTTTTTCAATGTTGAGCGTGTGCAAATAAATTCCACGTGGAAGTATAACCGTTTCGGACAACATTTCTTTTCCGCTCAGGTCAAGAATGGAATAGGTGATGGGCGCGTCATCTTCTACCAGATCAAAGCGCAGTGTGATATCCACAAAAGTCGGGTTCGGATAAATTACAATCGCTCCGTCACCGCTCAATGAATTAGACGCGCAACTCCATCCTTTTTCACAAAGTTGCACGATGGCTTCCTGCCTTCGGTTGATAATAAATTGTTTCAGACCGGGAACATCTCCCCAGAAAATTCCGCTTGAAACGGTTCCGTAATTGATATTCTGCTCAAACTCTTCTTCAGTGTATGCCTGATTGGAATCGGGCTCGGCATAAATGTCGTTGCGGATTCTGCCGGCAATGCTGTCAATTTTCGGAAAAAGATTTGCAGGAGTGAAATCATTGTAAATGTAGTTGCATACATCCGAAAGATATTCAAAGCGGAAATCATTGTTGTCCATAAAATTTTTGCTAAGAGGGCGGGTGCTGGCATTTTGTGGAACATACAGCAAGTCAAGGTTCACCACTTTGTTTTCTGACCAGAGCGGAAAAACCCCGAACACCACGCTCACATCCCAGGTGATCCAGTCAAACTGGCTCGTTGCTGTGTTGTGATATAAATAATAATTATGCGCGTAATAATAATAAGCGTCAAGGTTTACAAAAAGATTGTTGGCTGCCCAGGCTTTGAGATAAGATGAAGCATCGAACAAATTTTTTATCTGCGAAGAAAAAACAGATTGATCAGAATTTACAACTTGAATGAAGTTCACTAGATCGCTCCAGTTGTTCACGGAATTATTTGTTTTGAGTTCGTAATCCTTATAATAGGCATTCGGATCAGTTCCTTTCTGCTCAAGCGTTCCGTTCGGGTCGCCTTTGAAAAGATTTCCGTCCTTGTTTCCAAAATGTGTTTTCAAAAAAGTTTTATCCACCTGCTCCACGATTTTATAAAGACCGCAATACTTTCCATTGTAAGAAACCCGCGCGTAGGTGCATCGTGGGGAGGGCAATCCTTCCTTGTTAATGAAATCGAGAAAAAGTTTTTCACGCATCATTGAAGGGTCAAGAAAACCATTGTTGAGATTGATTTTGCTCATTCCGTCAATTTCCTGAGTGGAAATAAATCTGTCCAGGTCAAGTTTGATAGGTTTCTTTGTGCCATCATGACCGTAACTTGAATTCCCTTTCAGCCGAATACCCACCGAATCAAGCTGCAAACTGTCAAACGTTACTGACGCAATCATATATTGCGTGGCACCGTCATTATAATAATAGGTTAGTGAATCCCACCAGTTTGGCTGAGTAAGAATAATGTTGATGGTGTGAATAGAAGAGGAGTTAAAAATTTTATCGCCCGCGTTTTGGGAAAAGCAAAAAAAAGTGAAAAATGAGAAGTAAGAAGTGAGAAGTAGCATCCTTTTCATCAGAACAAAAATACTAAAACAAAACCAAGTTTTGTTATTTGTATATTCGCAATTATTTTGTTATTCGTAAAATGAAAAAACTAAAACTCTCCTCCACTATTTTTGAATCTTCTGAGAAAGAACTTTCTTCTTCAGATAAAAATCTTTTGTCACTAGCGAGAAAGTCTGCTCAGTCCGCTTACGCACCGTATTCAAAATTCAAAGTTGGCTCTGCTGTGCTTTTAGCAAACGGGAAAATAATTTCCGGCAACAATCAGGAGAATGCCGCTTATCCATCCGGGCTTTGTGCGGAGCGGGTGGCGTTGTTTTATGCTTCCGCTCAAAATCCAAACGCAATTATAAAATCCATCGCAATCACCAATGTTCCCTGCGGTGCGTGCAGGCAGGCGATGGTTGAGTATGAAGCAAAACAAAAATTTCCTATACGGATTATTATGAAATTGAATGAAAAGAAAATTTATGTTTGCGATGGCATCCGTAATTTATTGCCCTTGGCTTTTAGCAGTAAAGAACTGAAAAAAGCTTAAATTTACTTTTCCTATTTCCCCCATGCCGCAAATTGCCGAGAAAAAATCTTCTTCAACCAAATTCCCGAAAGAAACTTATTTCTGGTGGTACGAGAACATGCTTTTGATGCGCAGATTTGAAGAGCGCGCGGGTCAGTTGTACATCCAACAGAAGATTCGTGGGTTTTGCCATTTATATATAGGACAGGAAGCAATAGCTGTTGGTGGAGAAACCGCAATCAGGAAAACGGATAAAATTATTTCAGCTTACCGTGACCACGCTCATCCTATTGTTCGAGGAGTCCATCCTAAATTTGTGATGGCTGAACTTTTCGGCAAGTCAACAGGAGTTTCAAAAGGCAAAGGTGGTTCCATGCACATGTTTTCCAAAGAGCATAATTTTTTTGGCGGACACGGAATTGTTGGTGCGCAAATTCCACTGGGTGCCGGAATTGCTTTTGCGGATAAATACAACGGCAATCTTAATGTAACTCTTTGTTTGATGGGAGATGGAGCTGTCCGGCAAGGAGCATTGCATGAAGCGTTCAACATGGCGATGACATGGAAACTTCCGGTTATATTTATTATCGAAAATAATAATTACGCGATGGGAACTTCTGTAGAAAGAACTTCCAACGTTCATGATTTATTCAAACTTGGGCATGCTTATGAGATGCCTTCGTTTCAGGTGGATGGAATGAAATGTGAATCCGTTCACGATGCAGTTGCGGAAGCGGCAGCGCGCGCTAGACAAGGAAATGGTCCAACACTGCTTGAAATAAAAACGTATCGTTACCGTGGTCATTCTATGTCTGACCCCGGAACGTATCGTTCGAAAGAAGAAGTGGAAGAATACAAAAAGTCAGATCCGATTGAACAAATCCTTACAACAATAAAAAATAATAAATGGATTGACGATGCTGGTGTGGAAAAAATGGAGGCGAAAGTAAAAGCGTTGGTGGATGAAAGCGTTAAGTTTGCTGAAGAATCTCCGTTTCCAAACTCCGAAGACATTTACAAAGATGTTTACACACAAACCGATTACCCTTATATAAAAGATTAACATGGCCGAAATTGTAAGAATGCCAAAACTCAGTGACACGATGACGGAAGGAACAGTGTCTAAATGGCTGAAGAAAGTAGGAGACAAAATAAAGTCGGGAGAAATCCTTGCTGAGATAGATTCTGACAAAGCCACTATGGAGTTTGAAAGTTTTTATGACGGCACGTTGCTTTACATCGGAACTCCCGATAAAAAATCAGCGCCTGTTGATTCCATTCTTGCGATTATCGGAAAGGAGGGAGAAGATGTTGCTAAGATTCTTGATGAAGAAAAGAAAAAACAACCAAGTAAACAGTCAACAGTAGACAGTAAACAAGAAACAAAAAAAGAAAAGCCCACGACTTCACCTGTGGAGAAAGAAAAAAAGGTTGAACAAATAGCTGCTCAGCCTGTTGAGCGCGCTACTTCTACCATTTCTGATTCAATGATTAAAGCTTCACCTCTTGCGAAGAAACTTGCGAAGGAAAAGAATATCCGGCTTTCTCTTATTGGTGGTAGCGGTGATGAAGGGCGAGTTATAAAAAAAGATATTGAAAGTTATCTTCACTATTCCGCAATTTCCCCCTCTAATGGAGGGGGCAAGGGGGAGGCCAAAGAATCTTACACTGATGAACCCGTTTCGCAAATGCGCAAGACGCTTGCCAAACGTTTGAGCGAAAGCAAATCCACTTCACCGCATTTCTATCTCACGATGGAAATAAACGTGGAAGAGCTGGTGAAAATGCGCGAGACCATTAACGCGGTTTCATCTACAAAAATTTCTTACAACGATTTGATCATTAAAGCTGCAGCCGCCGCGCTTCGCGAACATCCGAAAGTAAATGCTTCGTGGCTCGGAGATGTAATCCGCTATAACAATCACATTCATATAGGAGTTGCTGTGGCGGTGGAAGAAGGATTAATTGTTCCTGTCGTAAAATTTGCAGATGGAAAAACTCTTTCTCAAATCGCTGACGAAGTAAAAAATTTCGCACAGAAGGCAAAAGAGAAAAAACTTCAGCCGAAAGACTGGGAAGGAAACACATTTACGATTTCAAATCTGGGGATGTTCGGCATTGAAGAGTTTACCGCTATCATCAATCCTCCCGATGCCTGTATTCTTGCTGTAGGAGGAATAAAAGAAATTCCTGTGGTGAAGGATGGGAAAATTGTTCCGGGTGTTACGATGAAACTGACTTTATCCTGCGACCACCGTATGGTGGATGGCGCAACCGGAGCAGATTTTTTGCAAACGCTAAAGGCATTACTTGAAAATCCTATTCTCTTTTTAGGAGCGAAAGAAATATAATTATACATGAAATATTCTTCTCTTGCAAAATCATATCTCTTTGTAACCGCTTTTCTGTTTACATTTTCCGTTTCTCAGGTTTCTGCTCAGGTTTTTGCAATCATAGGAGATTATGGGGATGCGGGTTTGCCGGAAGACAGCGTTGCACAATTGGTGAAGAGCTGGCATCCTGAGTTTATCATCACTTGCGGAGATAATAATTATCTCAGTGGCGATTATAATACGATAGACACTAACATCGGTTTTTACTATCATCAATATATTTTTCCTTACAATGGAATTTATGGCGATTCCACCGATACAACAACCATCAATCGTTTTTTCCCTTCACTTGGTAATCATGATCTGGTAACAGCAAATGGCCAACCCTATTACGATTATTTCGTGCTTCCGAACAACGAACGGTATTATGATTTTACATGGGGAAATATTCATTTATTCGCCCTGAACAGCGATAGCGGAGTTGGACACGAACCGGATGGGACTTTTGCAAATTCTTTCCAAGCAGGTTGGCTGAATGGAAAATTATCTTCTTCCGTTTCGACATGGAACATAGTTTATTTTCATCACGCAGCTTATTCTTCTGGAGGCACACACGGTAGTTCTGCCTGGATGCAATGGCCATTTCAGCAATGGGGAGCGACAGCGGTTTTTGGCGGGCATGACCATATTTACGAAAGATTGATGGTGAACAATTTTCCATATTTTGTAAATGGAACGGGAGGAAGGCCACTTTATGCGTTGCAGACACCGCTCCCACAAAGCGTGAAACAATACAATGCACGCCATGGCGCTGTAAAAGTTGTTGCATCCGACTCCTGTATTGTTTTTGAATTCCGGAATACTGCCGACAGTTTGATTGACAGCTTGAAAATTTGTAAACCCGTTTCTTCGGTGCAAGCCCCTGAACTTTCTTCTGTTTTGTGGAATGTTTTTCCTAATCCGTTTAACAAACAGGCAACGCTTGCAGTAAATCATAACTTGTACAATGCTGAAATAAAAATTGTTGATGTTTTTGGAAGAGAAATTGAAAGCATGAAAAATATTTCCGGGAAGAAAATCAATATATCAGGAGAAAATCTAGTGCCCGGTATTTTTCTTTTTCAGCTTTTTGAAAATGATTTTCTTATTGCACAGGGAAAATTTTTGGTTGTGGATAAATAACTCATTAAAATATTTTAAAAGATACTTCAGAACATCACCTTGTAATTATTACATTCGTAACACAGATATTTATTTTATGGAAAATCAAAAAGAACACAAAAGAGACGTATCCCTCATGATCTACTGGGCAGTAATCGGTCTGGGACTCGGAATTGTTATAGGAGCGTCTACTAAAGAATGGGTTCCATCTCTTGTTGCAGGTGTTGCGATGGGCGCAGGCATGGCATTTTTCGCTACCAAACCAGGAGTAGATCAGTAAAGAGAGTAAATCCCAAGCCCCAAGCATCAAACCCCAAATCCCAAGAAATCAAGAACGGCTGTATCCTTGGGACTTGGAATTTGGAACTTTGGTTCTTATTTCTTCGTCACCCTCACTTCACACCCGGGCACCGCTTTCTTAAAGGAACTCACCGAAAGTTTTGTTCCCTGAATATCCAGCACTTTCAGATTTTTCAGATTATTAAGTTCCTTCGGTAGCGATTTTAATTTTACACAGTTGGATAAATTCAGTTCCTGAAGATTTGTGAGTTCACCGATTTGAGCAGGAAGCGCGAGTAAATCAAAGCAACTGGAGAGATTAAGTTCCTTCAGATTTTTCAACGCATTAATTGCAGGCGGAAGTGTTGTAATGGGATTGTTTTCAAAGTTCAATATTTCAAGAGAAGAATAACCAATAATCACATCCGGAAACTTATTGAAATTATTTTTCCCGAGATTAAGTGTTTTGAGATTTTTCAGATTAGACATTTCCGCTGGAAGCGCGCTGAATTTGTTCAGGTTCGCACTCAGCGTGGTTAGTTTGCTGAGTTTGCCGATGTCAGCAGGAAGAAAATTTATCATATTAATATCTATAGAAAGAGATTCAAGATTCGGAAACTCTCCGATTTGCAAACTGAGCATTTTGCTTTCATCTGGCGCAATGATCAAACTTTTATCCGCCACATCATGCTGAAGAGAATTCAGGTTCAGAGAGTAAACGTTTTCTTTATTTGACAGTGCGTCTTTAATGCTGGTATAGCTGTTCTCAACACAGTCCATTCCTTCTCCGTCAATTTGAAAATGAAAATTAATTTTCGCGGGATTAAGAACGTTCAGGTTAATTACATCGGCAGTCGTGTTGTCTATGCCTTTGAAATCAACCCACACCGAGTAATCTCCCATGGCGAGATTCTTGAATTCAAATTTTCCTGAAGCATTGGTTGAAGTAACAGCGATTGGATTTTTATCTTTATCAGCAAGGAACACGGTAACTTTCGCAGCCTCTCCAATATTTTTTCCAAATGAAATTGTTCCGCCTATGGAGGCGACACCCGAATTGCTGAATGATTTTTTCGTAGTAGCGAAATCCGCAGTTATAACATCTCCATAATTCAGAGAAACAGGAGTTGCCTTCTGCGAGAACAATGAATTTCCATAGTAAGTCGGGAAATCATTTACCATCGACTCATCAGGTTTCGCGAGGATGAAATATTGCTGCGAGGCATCAAATTTATAGTTGCCTTCTGCATCTGTGTAGGAAGAATCAACCACAGAATACGTTTTTGTGGACGGATTGTATTGAATCAGCATCACGGCTGAGCTTTTCAGCGGAGAGCCATCACTTTTCTTTACCTTTCCCTGAAGAATGGTTTTGTTTTGGGAAAAGGCAGAGATGCAAACGGATAAAAACACGAATGCAAACAGATAATACATCCGTCTGAATCTGAATTTATCTGTCTGAATCTGTTGTTTGGTTGTGCTTATATAAATAAAAATGAATAAAACAACTGTGTTGAAAAATTTTCCTTTCATGATGGGGTAGATTAAATTATCATAGCAAACATAAGCAGTTTAGTCTTCCCGCATTAAAATATTATGATGTTTAGTTCGTGTTAGTTGATGTTAGAATCTTCTTAGGTAAGCAGAAACGATTTATTTATCTTTGCACTAAATAAACAGTATTCGTAATTTGTAATTCGTAATTCTCCTATGGACTCGTACTCAAAAGACACCCGCAAAAGAACTAAAACCACTATCACTCCTGCACAACTGCTCGAACTCGGAAAGCTTCCACCACAGGCGGTTGACCTGGAAGAAGCCGTGCTGGGCGCGCTCATGCTTGACAAAGACGCGCTTTCCAACGTCATTGACATTTTAAAACCCGAAGCGTTTTACAAAGATGCGCACAAGCATATATTTTCTGCCATACAAAGTTTGTTTGCTAAATCTGAGCCCGTAGATATTCTCACCGTCACTCAGGAGTTGAAAAAATCAGGAGAACTCGAAATTGCGGGAGGTGCATATTATATTACCCAGTTAACCAATCGTGTCGCTTCTGCCGCTAATGTGGAAATGCACGCGCGCATTGTGCTGGAAAAATTTCTTCAGCGCGAACTCATTCGCATTTCTACAGACACGCTTCAGCACGCGTATGAAGACACTTCCGATGTGTTTGAATTGCTGAACAAAGCCGAGCAGAATTTATTTTCCATCAGCCAGACAAATATCCGAAAGGACTTTGAACATATCCGCCCGCTTCTCGGGCAAACCATTCAGCAGATTGAAGCCGCGCGCGACCAGAAATTTGGCGGAGTGCCAAGCGGTTTCACCCGATTAGATGCCATCACTGGCGGCTGGCAAAAGTCCGATTTGATTATTCTCGCAGCACGCCCGGGTACAGGTAAGTCCGCTTTCGTAGGAAGTATTGCGCGTAACGCAGCAGTTGATCACCAAAAACCCGTTGCCATTTTTTCTCTCGAGATGACCTCCATTCAGTTAGTGAGCCGCCTCATTGCCGCTGAAACAGAACTACCCGCTGATAAATTGAGAAAAGGTGAATTGCTCGATCATGAATTTCACCAGCTCAATGCAAAAATCGGCAAGCTCACGCAAGCCCCTATTTTCATTGACGATACTCCCGCGCTGTCCATCTTTGAATTCCGCGCCAAAGCAAGACGGCTGAAAGCGCAGCATAATATTGCCTTGCTTGTGGTGGATTATCTGCAGTTGATGGTTTCAGGTCAGGAAGGAAAATTTTCCCGCGAGCAGGAAGTGAGCAACATTTCACGTTCACTCAAAGCCATTGCCAAAGAGTTGAACATCCCTATTATAGCGCTTTCACAAATGAGCCGTGCCGTAGAACAGCGTGGCGGAAGCAAGCGCCCGCAACTTTCAGACTTACGCGAATCAGGCGCCATTGAGCAGGATGCCGACCTTGTAATGTTCATTTACCGCGCTGATATGGCAGGCATCACGGTGGATGAAAACGGAACTTCCACCGAAGGCGTTGCCGAAATTATTATTGCAAAACATCGTAACGGGCGCGTGGGTTCTGAAAACCTCATGTTCATCAGCCAGTTCGCAAAGTTTGTAGAGCCCTCATCCACCATCGCCTTTTCAGAAGATGATTTAGGCAGCGGCAACAGCATCATCCGCGGCTCCAAGATGAATGATATTGAAGAGGATTTGTAAGTAGTTTAATTACTCCATGAAACTCTTAGCCCAACTCCATGCTGAAAATTTGCATTAGTAATATCCCTTAGTTCTGGTATTGAAGTCATGTTTATACCAGGTTTTAATTCATAAAATAAATGTATTTGTTTCCAAAAAGCATTCTTCTTGCCAATTCTAAAATCAATGCCAACAGGTATGTATACTGAAAAACCTAAATTATTTTTATTTACAAATTTCTCTGATATATCCATACTGGAAGAGTAATATCTCGTTGATCCTCCTCTATCTTCTGTTCTGTCACTTTTATCGTAATAAATATCAGTGAATGTATTAATAGATAAACCTGCTGTAATTCCTAAACCTGTAAATAAAGAAAATCTTGTTTGAATGTTTGAATGGAAAATGAAAGAGCCATCAAATCTAATTTGGTCTGATATATAATTCATTTTATAACTTCTCCATGTTACTGAATCAATATAAATTGTTTGCCATGTTTGAGTAGAGTATACAGTGTCGCATGGCTTTCTCTCAAATTTATACATCCCTCCTGATAAAATTGAACCTGAAAAATAACTAACTCCAAGCCGCAGTATTGGATTTGATTTATAAACTCCTTTTTCTTTGTTTCGGAATTTTATTCCTGTCGATATTGAATACAATTTTTTCAAGCTCCAACCAAATGTTTTAGAATATTCTGAGAAATCATTATTTAATAAAACAGATTGTGGTGCAAGCAATTTAAAGTCATTTAAAGTTCCAAATGTGGGCGTTCTGTTAATAAAACCTGCTTGTACAAAAATGTCACTAATAATGATTCTTTTTGATTGTTTTGTTTGTTTTTCTTGTCCAAAGGAAAGGAAGGAATTTGCCAATAAGATAATTGCTAATAAAAATTTTGCTGGATTCATGATGTAATAAAAGTTAAACGAAATACATCTAAAATTATTTTCCCCAGTACGCGCGAAGTTGCACTTCGTGCCATTTCTTTTCTCATCAATACTTAATTATCTCTCCCGCTCCCATATCGGTTACATAGTCCACAAACAAAACATCAATCCACTTGCGGAATAATTTATAGGTACGGTTTTTTGGCCATTTCTTTTTGTCTTCACACCATTGCATGAGTTCATCTTCAAACAAAACTTTGTAAAATCTTTTGAGGATTTTCTCCTGCATCTTCAATCTGTAGTTCCATGCCGCTTGAGGTCTTGGCTGTTGGGATCCATGTCCTTTCCATTCATCCGGCAAAAGAAAAATTTTGGGTTTGACTTTGGTCACGGTGAATTGGGGGTCGTCTTTCCACGGGTAATGTTTTTTATCCCAGCGTATAAAAGGTTTTTTATACCTGATAACAATTGCCCAGCGGTTGATGAATACTCCTTCTTCAAAGGATTCTTTCGGAGATAATTTAATGTGTTTCATATTTTATAAGTTTTAGTTTCAGTTTTTCACACCAACCCCAGCCTTCTCGCAATTTCTGTTAATGCATGTTTGCTGTGCGCGTTAAGTTTTTTGCAAATGCGGGCGCGGTGGGTGCGTGCGGTTTTGTAATCAATAAAAAGCATAGAGGCAATCTCTTTGTTTCTTTTCCCGCGCGAAAGTAAAATAAATATTTCCGTTTCCCTCATGGTTAACCGGTAGCCCGCAAGAATCAGCAGGGCGAATGCTTTGGTTATTTCCGGTTTTTCGTCAGCCATAAAAGTATAACGCTTTACCCCGTAGGATATTTTCGTAGGATTATTACCACAACTATCAATGTGATTATCCAACGGGGTGAACCCTGCAAATAGTATTCCGCTTCATTTTTCCATTTCGCAGTACAAAAAATACTACGGGCGAAGTACTATAAATACTACGGTGTTTGTTTGGAGGGAGCGGGAATGCACTGTAACTTTGTATTAGATAATGAAACAAACTATAACGCATCAAAATAAAAAATAGAAACAATTAAAAAATATATACAGATGAAAAACAAAAATCAAAATCAAAAGAACAAATCCTTAACTGGTACCCACGAAGGATTCGTGGGTATCCACAAAGGTCTGGTTGATTGCCACAAGCGAGTGGTGGATACCCGCCAAACATTGGCGGAATACCACAAAGGCTTGGCGGGTTCCCACCAAAGGCAGGTGGACTCCCACGAAACGTTCGTGGGTTGCCACCAAGCGCTGGTGGAACACCACCAAATGAATGGGAAAGCAAAAAACGCCCGAATTATTATTTTACCTATCATTCTTGTAGCCAGAATAGAGCAGGATTACATCCCGGGTCCCGATGGCGACTTTGACGAATGGCAGAAGAATTATGTAACGCATCTTTCTTCCGGCTGGATGGGAGAGCCCTCGCTTTATAAATTATTAGGCATTCCGGAAGACCGCTACAAAGAACTTACAGAGATGCAGAAAAAGTGGGATAAAGATTATGCCCGCGGAGGAAAAGAAGCCGACCGCAGAAGCAGCGAAGCCAAAGCAAAACAAAAGACAAGAAAAAATTATGAAGCGCTGCTGCGTTCTGTTGCCGGAGAATACATTCACAAAAACCGCAAAGCCGATGATGAAATAAAACGCGCGCTCAAACTCACCGTGCCCGATACCGAACCAACTCCCGTGCATGGAACAGACGCGCCAGTGGTTGCATTGAAAAATGCTGGCGGAAGCGTAATTGCTTTTCGCTGCCGAAGGGATGAAGACCAAACCCGTTCCAGCATGATCAAAGGGTACCTGTTGGAAGTGCGCTCATGGGCGCTTGACAAAACCGAATCCGTTCCCAACGACCCGGATGTGACCGGTTATAAAGAGGACCTCTCCAGCAAATCGCATTTTAAAATCAAGTTGGGAATGGCAAACCTCGGCAAAACGTTTTACTGCTATGTGCGCTGGAGGAGCAAAACAAATTCCGCATTCGATTCACCCTGGACAAATCGTTTGCAGATTGTGATAGCGTAAAATAAAATAAATAGTGCATCGTTAAAGCTAGGTCTTGTCGTTCATGTTTTTTTTCAGCTCCGAAGGAGTCCGATACTCGTCCTCTTCTGAGTCATCGGACCAATCCATCCGAACAGTAATGTAAAATTGGCAGTAATTTATCCCCTGTTTTCACCAAACTAAACCTTTTTAGCATAAACTAAACTCCTTCGGGGCATTTAAGGGGCTTGGGCTTTTTCTACACCATCTCCAATTTCACAATAGCAATCGTTAATTACATTTCAATAACTATATTCGCGTTTTTATAGGAGAATCTAAATATGTCATTGACACCGCCCGATTGTTTTTATTGCCATTGCAAAGATTGTTCCATCCTGAAACACTGCAGCAAGGAATGGCTTACCTTAATAAATGAACGAAAAAACTATTTCATGTGCAAAAAAGGCCAAGCCATCATTTATGAGGGAATGGTGATGAACTCCCTCTATTTTATTTATCATGGAAAAGCAAAGGCCATAGCAGGCGGAATGTTAGGGAAACAACAAATACAACAATTGGCAAAAACCGGAGACGTCCTCGGATTCAGAGGGATGGGAGGAACCTATACTTTTCCTTCTTCCGTATATGCCATAGAGGATTCCTGCATTTGCTCCATAGACAGAGAATTATTTTTAGATGTGCTGAAAGCAAATCCCAACCTGACATTAGAAATGCTGATGCTCGTTACGGATGAACTGAGAAAGTCAGAACTGAGAATGAAAAATCTTTCCCTTATGAATGTGAGAGAAAAAATTGCTAATTCTCTTCTATATATATACGAAGTTTTCGGCAATTCCGCAAACGGAGAACTGGATGTATCATTATCAAGACAGGAAATAGCCGAGATAGCCGGCACCACAAAAGAACAGGTTTCAAAATGCCTGTCAGAATTTGAACAGGAAGGAAAAATCAAAACAGATCGAAAAAAAATAATAATTCCAAACACAAAGGAGTTAAAAAGAATTACAGGAGAACTCTAAGTTTTGAACTGGGTCCAACCAAGTCGGGATGAAACAAAAAACGTCCTCCCTCCGGTATTTATCATGGCTATCTTAATTAACGTAAGTTGCTAGTTGTTTCAGGGCTAAAGCCCTTTTCTCTCCGTGACTCATTAACCCCATCCTTAAGGATGGGGTTACAGGAATAGCAGGAGATAATGGGCTTCAGCCCCGATATATTTTTCATAGTGCACGAACTAGCAACTTGCGTTAATTAATAAACCTACGAAAAAATATTTTTCCTCCTGATTAGCATCATTGCTCATTCTTGCAGTCTCAATACTTTTGTTTTGTCATTATTATACATTTGCAAATAAATTATTCATGATTAATATCATATTTATATCTGAGATAAATCATTAATTAGTTCGTAATATATATTCACTTTTGTGATGGAAAATCAAAAAATAAAAATAAATCAAAATACAAATGAAAAAAACAAACATCAAACAGATTCTAACTGCAGCAGTTTTAAGCAGTATAATATTTTTCTCGACCAGTTGCTCCTCAGATAATTCAAGCAACAATGCCGCTGGCACTACATCTTCTGCGGGCACAGAAGTTTTTGACACACTCAAAGACATAGGCATCGGTCCTATTACAACTCCACTGACATTAGGTGCAGTTGATAATGCAATGGCTGATAACGGCAGCAAAATTTTTGCTGCAAAATGTGTTGCGTGCCATGCTATTGAAAAGAAAGTTATTGGTCCTGCATTATTAGGTGTTACCAAGAGGCGCGCTCCAGAATGGATTATGAATCAGATATTAAATCCCGAAGAAATGACACATAAAGATCCTATTGCAATGGAATTGTTAGGCAAATACATTGCACCAATGGCAAACCAGAATTTAACACAGAACGAAGCAAGAGAAGTATTGGAATTTTTCAGAACAAACGATAATAAATAAATCAATAAATAAAAAAATAACAATGAAAAAAAACATTTTATTCACCAGCATTGCAGTTGTAGTTATTTCATTTGGAATGAACTCCTGTGGCAATAAAGAAGAAAACAATACTTCAGATGCAACTGCTTCTGAAACACCAGCAACCAATGCTCCGGCAGGCGGAGGAGCTGCCAGCGTGCAGGATGATGTTTCTCAACCTAATATTGTAAAGGTTGCCATCGGGTCAAAAGACCATACTACTTTAGTAGCTGCAGTTCAGGCAGCAGAACTAGTAGACGTACTTGCACAAAGCGGTCCTTATACTGTATTCGCTCCAACTAATGCAGCGTTTGATCTATTACCAAAAGGAACTGTTGATGGACTTCTAAAACCGGAGAAGAAAGCCGATCTGCAAAATATTCTTCAATATCATGTTACTACTTCTATGTATTCTGAGAGTATGTTCAGAGATGGATTAAAACTTGGAATGGCAAACGGAGGCAGTGTAGTTATTACTAAGAAAGATGGAAAGCTGATGGTAAACGATGCTAATATTGTCGGACACGTGTCGGCTTCAAACGGAATCATTTATGTAATTGATAAAGTCCTTTTGCCATCTCAATAATAAATTTAAATTTCAAAATCAATAATCAATAATCAATAATTATGAAACACACAACAAAAATAACAGCACTCTTACAAAGAGGAATTGTAGTTTCTCTTTTACTCACCACAGTAGTAGTTGGATGTAAACATTCAGGAAATAATACAGCTGTTATTGGCGATGACGCTGCAGGAAAAGTATATGTGGCGCCCGGTAAGTATGATGAACTTTATTTGTTTACTTCAGGTGGATTCAGCGGACAAGTAGGAGTTTATGGATTACCTTCCGGAAGATTATTCAAAGTGATTCCGGTTTTTTCACAAAATGCGGAAAACGGTTACGGCTACAGCGAAGAAACAAAACCAATGCTTCAAACAACGCATGGATTTGTTCCCTGGGGAGATTCACATCATCCGCAATTATCAAGAACAGATGGCAATTATGACGGGCGCTGGCTTTTTATCAATGAGAATAACACACCCCGCATTGCACGTTTGGATTTGAAATCATTTACTACTTCTGAAATTATAGAAATTCCAAACTGCGGAGGGAACCACTCTTCGCCCTACTGTACAGAAAATACAGACTATTTAGTTGCGGGCGGACGATTCAGTGTTCCTATCGGGGATAAAAAAGATGTTCCTATAGCTTCTTACAAAGAAAATTTTAAAGGCGTTCTTTCATTAGTTAAAGTGGGTGCTGCCGATGGTAAATTAGATCTTGCCGTACAAATTATTCTTCCACCTTTTGATTACGATAAAGTACGTGGCGGAAAAGGTCCTTCAAAAGACTGGTTTTTCTTCACTTGCTATAATTCCGAAGAAGCCAACACTATGTTAGAAGTAAATGCCAGTCAGAATGACAAAGATTTTGTTCTGGCTGTGAATTGGCAAAAAGCAATTGAATATCTGAACGCGGGAAAAGCAAAAGACATGAACACTCCTTACTGCCATAACAGAATGGATGAAAGTACTCAGACAGCTACATCTGAAACAATTAAATCTGAAAAAGTACTCGATCCTAAAGATTGTCCCGGCATGTTATACTTTATGCCTTGCCCAAAATCACCTCACGGATGCGATGTTAGCCCTGACGGAGAATATATTACAGCCGGAGGAAAATTAGCCGCAATGATTCCTGTTTACTCTTATACTAAAATGGCAAAGGCAATCGAATCCAAAGCTTTTGACGGAGAGGCGGATGGAATTCCGATTTTGAAATATGATGCTGTAATTGCCGGAGAAGTAAAAAAACCGGGATTAGGTCCTCTTCATACTGAGTTTGACGATAAAGGATATGCCTATACTTCCATGTTCCTTTCTTCAGAAATTGTTAAATGGAAATTGGGCACTTGGGAAGTAGTTGACAGAATTCCTACGTATTATTCAATAGGGCATTTATGTGTGCCGGGGGGTGATACAAAAGCTCCTTATGGAAAATATGTGATTGCCTTGAACAAAATCACCAAAGACAGGTATCTTCCAACAGGTCCAGAAATTAGCCAGTCAGCCCAGCTGATTGACATTTCAGGGGATAAAATGAAAATGATTCTTGATTTCCCGACTATTGGCGAGCCGCATTATGCACAAGCGTGCGCTGCTGATTTGCTTACGAAAAACAGCCAGAAGATTTTTAAAATCGAAGACAATAAAAATCCTTTCGCTGTAAAATCTGAACAAGAAACAAAAGTGGAAAGAAAAGGAAACGAAGTGCATATTTATATGACTTGTATCCGTTCTCACTTTGGGCCGGATAATATTGAAGGAATAAAACTTGGGGATGTGGTTTACTGGCACATTACAAATTTGGAACAGGATTGGGATGTTCCGCATGGATTCGCAGTAAAAGGTAATAATAATGCTGAACTTTTGGTGATGCCTGGAGAAACACGCACATTAAAATGGGTGCCTGATGAAGTAGGTGTTGTTCCATTTTACTGTTCTGATTTCTGTTCCGCATTGCATCAGGAAATGCAAGGCTATGTTAGAGTATCTGATAAGAATGCAAATGTTCCTTTGAAGTGGAGTTTGAATGAAGAAAGCAAGTGAGGTTAACCATGGGGCGGGGAAATTTTCCTCGCCTCTTCTTTGTGCGCCATCCATGTTCTTTTACTATAGGGTGCAAGTCCCGAACACACGTTGATAACGCGAAGTGTTAGCTGAAAGCAAGTGCAATGTTGCGAGGCATTGTGCGGAGGAAGCCGAAGGCAAAAGCAAGTGATAACG
>JACRAM010000045.1 GCA_016213405.1 Bacteroidota bacterium | reverse complement strand
GCGGTCGAGGAAGTAAAAAGACGATTGAGAATTATATTCGTAATCAAGGTCGTCATAATGATGTCAAGCAGTTGAAACTTTTTGAATTGTGAAAAATAAAATAATAACGCCCTGCGCTCTTGGCGCAGGGTTCTTTACAAGGCAAAGTCCATCGATGATTTCATTAATAAAGGTGAGTTCAACCAACCTTTATAAAAATCATGATAGACAATGCCGTTGCAATTTACTGCTTTCTGGACGACTACCTTAAAGCAATTAACCATCAGCAAGACAAACAACGAATGATGAACGATGCTGAAATAATGACCACCGCGCTGCTGGCTGCCTTGTATTTCGGAGGCAATCACGAGCGTGCGTTGTGTTTTGTTCGTGCCCACGTGTTCAGCCGTGTACTGAAGAAAAGCCGTTTCAGCAGAAGAGTTCATGCCATAGACGAACTTTTGCATTCTGTTTTTCTTTCGGTGGGAGAAATCATCAAACAATTCGACACACGAATGGAATATATCATGGATAGTTTTCCTGTAGCCCTCTGCCATAACATTCGCATATTCGGCAATCGCATTCTTCCACTGGATGAAGAATATCGGGGCAAATGTGTTTCCAAGAGCCAATATTTTTACGGTTTCAGAGTGCAAGTTATCGCTACAGTTGATGGAGTGCCAGTTGAGTTTGCCATTGTTCCCGGCAGTTGGCACGACAGTAAAGGAATGCATGCCTTGTCTATGAATCTTCCGGAAGGAAGCAGGAATATTTCTGACAGCGCTTACACCGATTATGCGTTTGAAGATTTGCTCAAGGAAAGTGAAAACATTTGGCACGACACAGAAAGAAAATGCAACAGCAAGAGAACAGAACCTGCTTACAGAAAGTATTACAAAAGCAGAATCCGAAAACTGATTGAATCGATGTTTGCTCAAATTACCTCTATGATTCCAAGAAAAATTCATGCAACTACCATTAAAGGATTTTTACTTAAGGTGAAATTATTTATCTGGAACTTTTCTTTCAAAAAATTATGTTTTCAATAGGTGGCAACTTACATTAATAGGCACTGACAAATGTCGAAATCCCACCTGCATTATTGAAATTATCGCATGATACAACGCCAAATTTAGAATTCGGTTCTAAAAGAATAGCATTGTGTTGCGGGCTACGCTTCCAAATGTAGATAATAGAGTTAGCTCCTTTCTCAAAATTATTTTTAAGCATTCCGAAAAAAGCAACACACTCAGAAGCATTACTATTTCTATAAAATTTATTAATTCGTTCTTCAAAGCTCATGCTTAATATGCCATCTACTTTCTGATTTTCAAAATGCCCAATAATAAAATTAAGAGTAACATCAGATTTCAGTTGCCTGTTTAACTTCACAAGATATTCACTGTGATGCTGTGCAGCTTTGTATAAACTACTACTCCAGACCAATGCATTCAACCCTTTAGCAATCCGATATTCGTTGATCTTCTGAAAAACAAGTGAATCAAGTTTTGTCTGTGCTGCTACAAATAAACTGGTGAGGAGCAGAAGGATTGTAAGTTTCTGTTTCATGTTAAAATGATTTAGAAACAGAATTTACACACTTCCTGTGGGCAGGAGAAATATAATATGGGAATTATTTATTTATCTGATCTCTTCCTAACACTTCAGGGATCGGGTTATACCTATTATAAAGATTTACTCATCTTTTGCATAATCCGCAACCTGATGTGTGAAGGATGTAATTCAATACAATCATTAATTGTTGAATACTGCCATCTTCTGTTCAAGATCGAGATCAACAATTTTCGCATAATCCTGCGTAATACGGATATTCCGATGTCCTAACAATTTTGAAACATATTCCATACCAATACCTTTTCTTAATGCGAGTGTTGCAAAAGTGTGCCTGCTGGTATGTGAAGTAATGTGTTTAGATATTCCTGCTTTCTTAGCAATTATTTTTAAATCTTTATTTACATAAGATGCAGCACTGTTTATTGAATCATGGTGTGTGTTAGGATTGTTGGTATCCATGTCGTTTTTTAGAAAAGGGAAAATATAATGATTCGGTATACTTTCATGAGTTTTATATAGTGCTAATATATCTAATGCTTTTTTGGGAAGCATTACTGAATGTGGGGTTTTAGTTTTTTGCATTTTTATATACAATCGTTTCCCATCAAAATTTTCCCACTTCAATTGAAGGACATCTGAAATCCGAAGACCACCTGCATATGTGGCAAAAACAAAAGCATTACGGTGATGAAATAGCATGGAGTCATTTGATAGTATGAGATTTTCTATTCGCAACAGTTCGTCTTCGTCAAGAAATTCTTTTTTTGTAGGTTCGTTTTTCATATGATACCTCAAAAAGGGATTTGAGTTTACTGGAATTATATCCTCTGCAATGGCATCGTTGATGATTTTTCGTATCAGTTTTAAATTTGCTGTTATTGTATTCGTCTTATTGTGATACTTAATTCTGAGATGCTCTTCATAGTTTTTGAGAAATCCCACAGTGATTTCCTCAAAGTATAATTTTTTATTTTTTCGATATTCTTTTAATTTTTTGATTACTGATCTTGTCCTTTTGTAATAACCTATTCGCCCTTCTGTTTCAACTGATGCAACATATTTATCAGCATATTCAAAAAAGTCAGAAGACCGTTTACCCATTACAACATCTCTTATTTGATAACCACTTAGAAATTGTTTTTTTGTATCTGCTTCCAAAACTATGTTATAAGCTTCGGCAAATTTTTCTGCGAGGTAGGCATTAAGTCTGGCAGAATTTGGATGCGATTTTCTTACCTTATTGTTGTTACTATCCCAGTCAGATGGTTTGATACTTATCTTCAGCGAAAGAAATCGAACTTTATAATATGTAATAACACGAAGAAAAAGTGGGGCTTCTCCCTTGTTGTTGATTTTATCTTTTCGTAATATGATTTTTATTGATACTGCCATAAGAGTCTCCCATAGGGGTGTTAATATACCTAACCCCTTTGTGTCGAATGTAATTCGTCATCGTGGGCTGGTCTATAAACTCTTATGATATTTCAGGGTCAATGTTTCATATTTTCCAAACTTATTGGTACAAAAAAGGGTACAAAAATTTTTGCTTTGTTATGCTTCAAACTGCTTTTAGTTGCTTAGTAATAATTATCCTACATCTGCTATAGAGGTAGTTAGAAGTACAGAGAAGAATTTAAGTGAAAAAAGTCTTTTTCCAGCGGGATCACCCAAGCCCTGTTTTGCAGCAATGCAAGACGGGCTTTTTTATTTGCTGTTTTGTTTTTTTTCTATCTTCACACCGCACAAAAAAATACATGGCACAGGTTGAATTGATAATGCCCAAAATGGGAGAGAGCGTTCATGAAGCCACCATCATCAAATGGCTCAAGAACGAAGGAGATAAAATTTCTCTTGACGAGCCGGTGCTTGAAATCGCCACCGATAAAGTTGATTCTGAAATTCCCTCTACAGCAGAAGGCACTCTTTCTAAAAAACTTTTCAAAGATGGCGATGTGGTGCAGGTGGGGAAAGTAATTGCTGTTATTTCAACATCAGCGGTGGTTTCAGTTTCTTCTTCTCCTGCCGTATCTCCTTCTGTTTCTCAAACAAGAACTTCTCCTTCTAAAAATGGCGAAACAATAATTTCTGCTCCTGTTTTTGAATCTGCATCCGTTGGAAAAACTTCATCAGGAAAATTTTATTCACCTCTTGTAAGAAACATTGCCAAGCAGGAAGGGATTTCCATTACAGAACTTGAACATATTTCGGGAACTGGAAAAGACGGAAGAGTTACCAAGCATGATATCCTCGCGCATATTCCGAATAAGAAAAAGATTTCTCCTGCGCTTCACGAAATTTCCGCACCCCCGGTTTTTGTTTCAGGCAATGATGAAATCATAGAAATGGACAGAATGCGCAAGCTTATAGCCGACCACATGGTGATGAGCAAGCGTGTGTCGCCTCACGTTACTTCGTATGTGGAGGCGGATGTAACGAACATTGTGAAATGGAGAGATAAAATAAAAAGCAGTTTTGAAAAGCGCGAGGGAGAAAAAATAACTTTTACTCCCATTTTTGTGGAAGCGGTAGTGAATGCCATCCGGGATTTTCCGATGGTGAATGTATCGGTGGACGGAACAAGAATAATTTTGCACAAGAACATTAACATAGGAATGGCAACCGCTCTGCCATCTGGAAACTTGATCGTGCCCGTCATTAAAAATGCAGACAGGTTTAATTTGTTCGGACTGACAAAAACGGTAAATGATATGGCAAGCCGCGCGCGCAACAATAAACTTGTGCCGGATGAAGTGCAGGGCGGAACATTTACGCTCACGAATGTCGGAGTGTTTGGAAACTTAATGGGCGCTCCGATCATTAACCAGCCCCAGGCGGCAATTCTTGCTACTGGAGCGATAAAGAAAAAACCTGTTGTGATGGAAACTGAATTCGGAGATTCAATCGTCATCCGAAGCATGATGTTTCTTTCGCTTTCGTATGATCATCGCGTAGTGGATGGCATGTTGGGCGGAAAATTTCTTAGAAGAGTTGCCGATTATCTTGAAAAATTTGATGCAAACAGAATATTATAATTTCAATTCATCCCTCATGAAACTAATTTCAAACAGGAAAAAATCAGAACTTAGAAATTGTAATTTTATTTTTCTGATTATCTGCTTTTCATTTTTTTCTTCTCATTGCTTTTCGCAGGAGGTAGAACCTGTTGTTAATAATACCGACTTCCGCTCCGTGTTTGATCAGGCGGAAGAATACCTTCTTAATGAAAACTATGAAAAAGCATTGCCTCTTTACGAACAACTGCTTTTACAGAATCAGAATAACGGAAACTGGAATTTTAAAGTAGGTCTTTGTTATCTTAATTCACCTTCTGAGTACAGCAGGTCGGTTAATTATTTTGAACGTGCAGCAGCAGCCTGGTCTGCAAATTCAAAAGATGATTCTTACAAGGAAGACAAAGCCCCGCTCGTTGCCCAGCTCTATCTGGGCGATGCCTATCACCGCAATTATCGCTTTGATGATGCCATAGAGGTTTACAAAAAATTCAAAACATTTATTCCGGAGAAAGACAAAGTATATCTGTCTTACATTGATTATAAAATACAGCTGTGCAAAAACGCCCAGCAGCTAACGGCTGATCCCGTAAACATGATTATCCGGAATCTCGGGGATTCCATCAACAGCCCTTATGCTGATTATTCTCCGGTGATTTCTGCCGATGAATCCATTCTTCTTTTCACTTCCCGCAGGCCGGAAAATGTGGGCGGCTTAACAGATGCAAACGGAAAATATTTTGAAGACATTTACATTTCCTACAGAACTGAAGATGATATGGCATGGACAAAGGCGAAAAATGTGGGACCTCCCATCAACACTGCAGGGCATGAAGCCACCATTGGAACTTCAGTGGACGGACAAATTCTTTTCATGTACAAAGATGACGAAGACAGCGGAAGCATTTACATAACAAACATGCAGGGAGATAACTGGACCATTCCTGAAAAAGTGGGCGGTGACGTAAACAGCAAGCATTGGGAATCTCATGCAACACTTTCGGCTGATGGCAACACGCTTTTTTTTGTGAGTAACCGTCCGGGCGGTTATGGCGGAAGAGACATATACCGATGTAAAAAACTTCCCACCGGAGCTTGGAGCAAGGCGATGAATCTGGGTCCCAACATCAACACAAGGTACGAAGAAGATTCTCCTTTTCTTCAGCCGGGAAGCAGCCAGCTTTATTTTTCTTCACAAGGACATAAAAGCATGGGTGGGTTCGACATCTTTACCAGCAATTTTGTTGATACCGGAATTATGGGAGGATGGACAGAGCCGGAAAATATCGGGTATCCTGTGAACACAACAGGCGATGATATTTTCTTTGTGCCTACCATTGATAACAAACGTGCGTATTATTCTTCCTTTGCCGAAGGAAGTTATGGTGATAAGGATATTTACATGCTCACCCTTCCTGAAAAAGAAGAATCAAAACTCACAGTGCTCCGCGGAACGGTGGTGGATGATTTTGGAAAACTTCCTCCCGGAGTGATGATTACCGTTACGGATGCCAACAACGGAGACATTGTTGGAAATTATGCTCCTAATCCCAAAACGGGAAAATACCTTTTCATTCTTCCGCACGGAAAAACATACACCCTGCTTTATGAAGCGGATGGCTACCATTCCGTAAACAATAAATACAAGGTAGAGCCGGGCAAGGAATATCTTTCCACGGAAATGGTTTTCATCCTGAAAGAAGTAAAACTTGAAAAACAAGCGCTTGGCACAGTGGGCGTTTTCGGAACGGTGACAGACATTCAGAAAAAAACAGTGAAGAGCGCGAAAATCAATGTGGTGGATAATACAACCGGAAAATCAGCCGGCAATTATTTATCTGATAACACGGGAAAGTTTTCTTTTGTACTTGAACGCGGAAAGAATTACAACCTCTCTTTTGATGCCGCTGGATATTTATTTCAATCGGAGAACGTAAACATGCCCAAGGAACAGATTTATTCTTCCGTAGAAAAAAATGTGGTGCTTCAGCCCATTGCCACCGGAAGCAAAACCATTCTTAATAATATATTTTTCGATTTCACGAAAGCAAAGCTTCGCAAGGAATCTTTTGTGGAACTCGACAAAGTGTATGCACTTCTTAAGGAAAAAACAGATATGAAGGTTGAGATTTCTGGGCATACCGATAATAAAGGCAATGATAAACTGAATTTGAAACTTTCTAAAGACAGAGCCAAAGCCGTGATGGATTACTTGGTGAAAAAAGGCATCAGCAAATCGCGCCTTACTTCACAGGGATACGGCAAAGAGCAGCCCATTGCCTCCAATGATACCGATGCGGGCAGGCAGCTGAACCGAAGAGTGGAGTTAAAGATTCTTAGTAAATAAATGAAAATATTTTTTTCGCTTAGGTTATTTCTTTCATTATATTTGTGTCATCAAACAAAAGATAATTTTTATTAATCAACGAATAACAAAAAGTTTATGAGCAGAACAAAACTCCTCGATTTGTACCAGCGTCCGGGCTGGCAAAAACTCACCACGATGCAGGACCTCAGAAAAGAAAATGAGGAAATGAAAAAAGAATCGGAATATCTCCGCAAGCGCTTCGACAGCATTTCGGAAAAAAAGAAACAGGTGGAAGACCGGTGCAATGACCTTAAGACAACGGTATCTAACCTGCGCGAAGAACTTGCCAATACAAAAGAAGATAACGCTAATCTTCGCAAGGATAACGCATCGCTGCGCGATCAGGTTCGTTTCCTGAAAGCACAGGTGCCAAATCTGAAACCGACTTTGACGAGTTAAGCTCAACATATTTTTATTAATAAAAAAACCCATCCGTCAACTGACGGGTGGGTTTTTCTTTGTGCGCCATCCATGTTCTTTTACTATAGGGTGCAAGTCCCGAACACACGTTGATAACGCGAAGTGTTAGCTGAAAGCAAGTGCAATGTTGCGAGGCATTGTGCGGAGGAAGCCGAAGGCAAAAGCAAGTGAT
>JACRAM010000044.1 GCA_016213405.1 Bacteroidota bacterium | reverse complement strand
GGTTTCAGTAAACCAAATCTCGGTATTTTGGTAACCAGTCTCGTCAAGCGCGCGTCGGAAATAATCATAGGCATCCTTCATTCCTTTCCATTCAACACCGTAATAGTGAATATCAAAGATATCAATATATTTGCCGCTAAGATTCTTTAGAATCGGAAGATAAAATTCATGGACTTCGCGGAATGTAAGAGGGTCTTTTGAAGCAAAACCATGACCTCCAGCCATTCCCCCCAGCGCAATCTTTGCCTCTGGATTCTTCTCCTTGATAGCCTTGTAAGTAATTTCCACAAGGTGGCTGAAGCCCTGTGGATCCGCCACAAGCGGCCGAGGCGCTGGCTCATTGCTTACCTGCCAGTATTTGATGGGGTTTTTCAGGCCTGGCATATCCTTTATGCCATCGCCATCGTATCTCTCAACTGTTTCCTGAACAAACTTAATGTAATATCTTTCCATCTCTTCGTCTGCAAAATCCCATGTGTATGGCTTGAAAGTAGGATCATTGGAGCCCGACGGTCCCCACGGCCTAGCGTCAATAGTCCCCAATATATTAACACCCGAAGGAGCCCGGCCGTGAAACATATCATAAACCGTCCAGTCAAATATTCCGTTTTTCTTTTGCTCTAAAGTGGGCTGTACCACGCTCCAATAAATATCCGAGTTTGGTCGAACCCACCTGATGCCCATGTTCTGACCGTGTTTATACGGCTCTTTTACCTCTGCGATTAATTTATATATTTCTTCCGGCTTCATATCATCCGTGATATACGGCCTTGAATAGGCGCTATGCATTCCAAACGGCGAATCTTGATATTTCAAATTTGTTGATTTAGGTTCACCATTTTGAGAAATAGAAAATTGATTAGCCATTTCAGTGATTGTTTTACTGTAAACCCCCCGCGGATCCTTGCCGTATAAATATTTTATCCAATCTTTAAATATGGCCTCGTCATCTTCAATGTGAATCACTGTAGCCATAAATTCGTTTTCTTTGCCTATTTTCTGAAGGGTTTCATAATCTTTTTTCGCTTCTTCCAGGGCGTCTCTAGTTATTATGGCTCTCATTGAACATTCATAAACCAGCTTTCTGTTATAATAATCCGTACTCTTTTCAAAATGGGTCAATCCAGGGATAGCTGTGACATCCGGAAACCCCACTGGTTCATCAAACACAGGAAAACCCGAAGGAAGGAAAAAATCTGCCTTGCCCGTTGTTGAAAACTGAATTTCTGGCGGCCAATCAAAAAATTTGTCGGGGCCCATTTCCATCACCTTGAATGGATACAACCTGTTCATCAGCTTCATATAATCATTCATGTCCCCGTTGTACTGTTCTTTTTCCGCATACCACCATTTCATAACAGGGCTGGGATGACCCCTATAATACTTTTCCCGCAGTTTCATGCATCTTTCAGCACCATAATTACAGTAGCCGTCCCAGTCCCATCCATGATGAGGGCCATGATGCTGGGGAGCCATGTCCCAACCCTCATCAAATAACCCTTGGACAAAATTCAGTTTTTCAGGATCATTAAGAATCATTTCCGTCCACTGGGGTGTAAATCCCAGGCTGAATTTTTGATTATGTTCCTTGGCAAAATAGACCCTTTCTTTGAAACGCTGGAAGAATTCATCGTCCGCAGAGCGAGGCTCAAAATGCATCATGAAAACATTGTAGCGTGATATTTCGGGTTCAGGAAAAGCGGGTTTTTGCAAAATAAAAAAGGCGCCGATGCCGGCGGCAATAATTAAAATTACAATGATTGGAATGATTATTTTGTTCATAACTATTTTATCAACTCCTCAATTGAAACGCCCAACACTTTAGCAATTTTTGCCATAGTTTGAACGCTTGGCTTATTAACCGCGCCACTTTCAACCTTCATAAGCGTTGTATATTTAATATCCGCTTTCTTGGCTAAATCATCTTGCGTCAAGCCAAGTTTGGCGCGTAATTTCTTGATGTTTCCGCTGATAATTTTTCCACTTGTCATATAAATAAAGTTTTGGTAGTATAATAGTAAATGAGATTATTACCTCTATTGTTATACTACCAAATAAAATGAATTTAATCAACAAAAAATCGAAAAGCCCGCTTTTGGCCCAAAATGAAGTTCGAGCCGATATTTTTTAGAAATGCTCGGATTTCTTGATTGTCGCTTTGCGACAAAAGAATTTTGGCTTGGCTACTGGCTAAAATCATTTCTTTCATCGGTTCGAGCCAATTATTTCCTTTTTGTTCAAAATCTCTTATCTTCCCTAAAATGTCCTGCTTCTCGTTAAGCAGTTTTGATTTTTTGGCTTGGTATTCTTCGGGTTCAATGCCTTTACCACCGATAAACAAATCAAGCAGGTTTTCGGCTTTGGCTTCAACCTCTGCTTTTTTAGTTTGTAGATTTTGAACAAAAACTTTCGTTTCTTCTTTGGCCTGCTCTTTTTCTTTATCTATCTCGGCAAGCATGTTGTTTGCCCACTTGTCAGGCAAAGAAACTTTTTTAATAATCCATTTCATCTGTTCAACAAGATTTTCTTCCCGTAAATATTTTTCATTACAAGGTTGCTTTTTCTTTGTGCAACGATAATAGTGATGTCCTTTTTGTTTTTCGGCGGTGATGAGGCAACCGCAAAAACCGCACTTCATCAAACCTGAAAAAGCAAATTCGTGTTTTCGTTTGCGTTTCTTTTTTCCTCGGTTGCTCATTACTTGTTGAACAGAATCAAAAAGTTTCTTGGAAATAATTGGCTCATGCGTTCCGTCATAGATTTCACCGTTGAAAGAAAAAACACCATAGTAAATCTGATTTTGAAGCATACGCTGGGCACAGGAAACCGAAAGAACATTGCCTTTATAACTTCTTAGCCCCGCTTGATCCAAAACTTTGGCAAGGGCTTTTAGGGTGTATTCGCCAGTCGAGTAAAGTTCAAATGCTTTGCGCACTAGCGGTGATTTTTCACTATCAATATCAATGCCTCTCGTTTTGTGATTGTTTAAATAGCCAAGCGGGGCGAAGTTTGGCCAAATGCCTTTTCGCAGTTTTGCCCGATGACCTCGTTTGATGTTTTCGCTTAAATTGTCGATGTAATACTTGCTTTGGCCAAAGGCAATGTTCATCATGAATTTTCCTTGCGGAGTTGAGTCAAACCAAAATGTCGGGAATTTCAAATCTTTGATCTTTCCTGTGTCCAGCAAGTAAATGATTTT
>JACRAM010000043.1 GCA_016213405.1 Bacteroidota bacterium | reverse complement strand
GGATAAATTTGCTTGTTGAGTTTTTTTCTTACAACTGTCCTTGTGCAGTTGTCGTCTGCGTTGGAAACATTGCGGATAATAGAAGACATACAAATTTTGCAGAAGTCAATTATATCTTCGTCTGTGTCTAACTCGTTAATTATTTTTTTGATATAGGAAAGTTCAAGTAAAATTTCTTTATTGAACCAGTTGTCTCGGTAGGGAAATTCGGGAATGTCTGTTTTGCTTACAAGTTTTGGTTTGTATGCAACAAGTTTTCGCAAAATTTTTTCCGTTACTCTGTCTAATTCGTCATTGTCAAGCGGGGTGGTTTTTACTTTTGCTAATAGTCGGGCAAAGGGGTCAACATCTACACCAACAGAGTGTCTGTCCGATAGTAACGCTTCAATATTTGTCGTGGCACTGCCAGCGAATGGGTCAAGGATTAAACTGTCTGGTTGGGAATAGCGTTTTATTAACCATCTTGGGAGTTCGGGAAAAAATTTTGCGGGATATTTATGTATGCCGTGAGAATATTTACTCTGGTCGTAACTGATAAATAAAAATCGCTGTCCGTCTTTTACGGGCAAGTCCGTTGGAATTTCACCGTCCACACGAACAAGTGTCTCGCCAAACTCGTTGGTAATTTCTTTTACATTTTGTAGGTCTGGAAAGTCAAGTAGTTGTTCTGTTGCTCGCTTTGCAACTTTCTTTTTTGCAACTTTTTCTTTTATTTCCTTTAATGAAATTGGGTAGTAAGTCATTGTCCGTGTGATTTGGTTTTGCCAAAAGTAGATAAATTTTTTGAAAACATTTTTTGTTTGTCTACGAAGTTGTCCACAGTGCAGTGTGTCGTTTTACTATGGCTGCCAACGTTTTGCGGCTTTAAGAAGTGCGGGATTAAAACCCACTTCATTGTCTGCCGACCACAAAACTAAATAAAATGCACGAACTGAAATACAAGCAGGTCAGCCCGCATTTATTAAAGCCGCTGTTACCACCTGTGCTGGTCGTCTGTGTCGGTCGTCACTGTCCGCGAGTAGAGATTTTGTCTATTGTTTTTGTTGAGCGGTCGGGCATTTTTGAAAATTTCTTACTCGGATTTGTCGGCAGGCAAGCTTTTTTGGATTTGCCCTTTCCATTAAAAAAATAAAAAGAGGGCAAATACAAATGTGCTTGCCGTAGGTGTGGTTTTCATAGGGGAAATGTTGTCCAGCGAAGACCTTCAAATTGTCAGCGAAGACCTACAAATGACCTTCTAAGACCTTCAAATTTGTTGCGAAGTCCTTAAAATGACTTGCGAAGTTGTCCAAATGAGTTTCTAATATGTGAAAATTAAATTCTAAGTCGTGCAAATGACTGTCTAAGTGGTAAAAATCATTTTCTAATTGTCCAAAATGACATTCTAAGACATTCAAATTACTTTCTAATCGCCCAAAATGACTTTCTAAGTATCCGTCTCCGATGAATACGGGGCAGGGAAAACAATTGGTATATGCCTCGCTCAACACTACTTTTGTTTTTTTACCTCTACAGGTAGTTCAAATGTTTTCTCATCAATTGGGTCAACAGATACTTTTGCTATCTCTGTTGCGTATGCCATAGAAGCCATTGCTCCATCGCCTTTATATGATTTTTTAAGGATCATCCCTTTAATAGCATTTAATTTATCATTAAATTCCGGAACCATGTCAAAAATAAATGCATTCAGATTGAGCATGGGCAATGCCTCATCGGCAGTTTTCAGCTTGTAGTCGTTATTGAATTTATTTATCTGTTGTTTTGCGTTTTCAAGTTCTTCGGCTATCCAGAATTCACCTGAAAAATAAGGGGTAGCTGTTCCTCCGGCATTCATTGTTGCTGTTATCTTGTATTTTTTTGTTTTGTATCCGGCTATCATCCCGCCATCTCCTATATCTTGAACAGAAACGCTGTACAATCCTGCTGGCATTGCTGTGTTTGGATTTCCTTTCATCTGGCTTTCTATTTTCACTTCTTGGTAAACCATTTCAGCAGTATTTATTTTCCATGTTACGCTTTTGTCCATTCGGATAATATCAGCATTGCCGCTTAGCTTTTGAATGTCTTTTGACATTGATTCTTTATCAGTTTGCTCAATGCTTGTCTTTTGTTTTTCGCTATCGAAATCTGTCGGAGAACCGTCAGGAGAAGATTTCATTCTTTTTAATTTTTCTTTACTGCTTGTAAGTTTTGCTTCCAAGTCATCTATGCTCTTTTTTTGTTCTTTGGTTGGGTTTTTTATTGCTTTCAAATTACTTAACTCCAATTCTCCCTGTTTGATATCAGCCTCTGCTATAGCAATGAATGTAGGATTAATGGCACTTGTAGTTTGTTGTGCTATACTCAAACTCATTTCTGCTCCTGCCATTGCTCCTTCTTTAGTACTGCGCGCCATTATTTTTGCTTTATCTCCCATTATCCATACTCTTCTTTCTTGGCTGGTAGTATTTATTGTTGCTGCAACTGATGGGCTCTTATCTTGTTCAATAAAATAAACTTGTGAGAATGTTTGTGCTGCGATTAGCAACATTGCTGAAATGAGTATTGTTTTCATAGGTAGTTAGGTTTTATTTATTTGTAATTTTATTTTTCATTATCCCATTCAAGTCCGGCTTCCTTTCTTTTTACATCTTTTTCTTTTTCCTTTTTTATATCTTCCAATTCTTGTTTTTTTATTGCCCAGTTTTGATTGGTATGAGCAAGGGCGGAGCTACCCAATTCTTTTTTAAGTTCTTCAGATTTTTTTATTGCCAAAGATAAATAAAGAGCCCCTGACTTATGCTGCCAGTTGAAATTTGCATAATCAAGATAATTGAGCCATACTTCGAGGGCTTGTGGTTTATTGCCTGCCTGTTCCTGATAATAGGCAGCAAGTAAAAATTGCAAATCAAGTAATTCAGATGCCGCGATACCTGAATTGCCCGCCTCCGCATCTTCTTTAAAGCGCGGAATTTTATAATATCTGTTTACGGTGGTGTTTGCATCGTTTATATGTGCAAGCGGGTAAACCATGTCGTCATAAAATGTCTTTTGTCCGAGCGAATAGGCAAGCATGGAAATTGCATTTGCATATTCGCTGATGTCAGCAAGTTTAGAAGTCTTGGAAAATTCCGAAAGGTTTCCAAGCCACACATTAAGAAACCAATCGTTGTATTTGCTTTTTGTTTTTTCAGGGATTTTAGAAACATTTTTAGTAAGCCAATTTAATAATTCCATTGCAACATATCTTTTTTCAAAATATGTTAAGCTGGAATTTCTTATTTCGCTAATTGCTTTTCCCGAAGTTATATATACAATTTCAAAAATATCTTTTTTCGTCTTTAGTCCAAGCCCTTTATCTGCAGCTCTTTTTGCGGCTCTTGTTGCAAGCATGAAATCGTAAAAGTCAAATCCGATATCTTTGTTGATACCATACACTGAATTATACTCCCATCCTAAAAGTAAGTCTTCGTAATTCGCAACGCAATTATTCCAATCGCCAAGCAGATAATATTTTTTTGCTTTTTCGCGTAAAGCAAGTTTCCCAGCGATTGCGTCAGCAGCTGATTGTTTCATACTCGCTATTCCGGATTGAACAATAGAATTATTGAACTGCGCTTCTTGCAAGCGATTTTCTGCAAGGTTCTTTGACCATTTTGCATTTTCCGCTTCTTGTTTGGCTTGATTGTATTCATTGTTATTTTTTCCATAAGCGCTGTTCATTTTTAATTCTGCTGTGCTAAGTTTGCTTTGAGAAGAACTGATTTCACCCTCGTATTTAAAAGCTTCGTCTTTATACTTGGAGGAAATTTGAGGAGAAGACGAAGGAGGAGTTACTATTGCTGAAGAAGAATTTCCAAGAAGTTTTACATCGATAGCGTCAAGCCAGACTAGTGTGCTGTCTTTTTTTTGCGCAAAGCAAGTAGCGCAGATAATGATTAATACGATGTTGATAAATTGTTTTTTCATTGCTTTTGAATTTATTGAATAATTAATTTTCCAGTCCCAATAATTTCATTGTTGCCTGTCAGTTTATACAAATACATTCCTTCAGAAAGATTCCCGCGCCCAATAACATATTCCTTTTCTGTAGTTGTGAATTGTTGGCGTTGAACTTCACTGCCTAATAAATTGCACATTATAAATTCAAGAGATTTGTTTTTAAAGTTCTCATTGATTTTTATAGTTGCAGTTTTATTAAATGGATTCGGGTAAATACTAACTACAGATTGTTGCTCAGCAAATGCAGATTGAACGCTTGTAACCATAGAGGGAATGTGAGAGTAATCAGACCAGATAATGGATCTAAATGTCATATTATATGTAATACTTTTAAGATCCATCATCAGAAAAACCCCTTGACTGGTATTCGCATCTATCCACAAATATAAAGTGAGTATTGAACTTGTTGTTCCAATAGGTGTACCGTTTGATAGGAATGTAGAATCAACAGATGTGTCTATGACTTTTATCCGATTAACATTATTGTAGGTTATTGTAGGTAAAATAAGCGTTCCTGTCCCATCGAATGTATTTACTCTTGTTCCGGAATTATGACCGTACATTCCGGAACCACAAGAATATCCTTTATAATTATCCGAAAAACTGTTCCCGAAAACAAAAGGACAAATTGATGTTTGCGGATCAGAGAAAAGCTGAGTTGGACAATTTGCCGGGTCACTCCATGTACCAAGAAAAGTAACACTATCTGTTGTAGATTTAGAATACGTGTACTGACCGATAGGAGTCAGATCCGCAAGATTAGCATCAGGGAAACTTCCTGCTCCAGGTGTAGTTGAAGGGTTATAATAATAATGCGATATCACATCTGTTGTGTCAACAACCAAACCGGCATAGTTCCATGTAACACCTGCACCTGTTGAACCTGAATTAAACCCTGTAGTATCATAAGAAGTGGAAATTCCAACTAAGCTGTCTCCATAAGCAGGATACTGTCCACATGATTGCGCTTTTATACTCAAATTAAACATTATTAATACCATAAAAGTAAGGTAAATTGTTTTCATTTAATTGTCGTCAGTGATTATAGTGCTGACACCGCACTTTTAATTTTGGTTGTAAAGTTAATAATGTTCTGGTCGTCTTGTGTAGGGAAGCAAGCTCTTTTGCTTTTGCCCATTCCATAAAAAAATAAAAAAGGGGTAAAAGCAAATGTGCTTGCGGTCGGTTGATAAGAAATTTTCAAAAATGCGAAGCGGGGATTTGTATTTTCTTTTTTGTCTGTCGGTGAGCAGTCAAGTTGTCCACGAAGCCGTGAGAAGCAGTCAAGATATTGCGTTGCTGTCCACGAAGTGCGAAGCAGTCCATCGCTTTTTTTGCTGTCCTTTTTATATGTTGTCTGTTTGAACAAGTTGTCAAATTTACTGAGATATTGTCTACGGAGAACTGTCTTTTTCAGCATTGGTGGTAACGGTTTGCGGGTTTCTGATGTTGCGGACTTAAATGCTCGTCACTGTCCCCACGCAGCGAAGATAATAGAAAGCAGAAAACTTTCAACTTGCTCGTCACCCGCAATAGCAGAAACCCGCTGTTAGCACTCGTTTTTC
>JACRAM010000042.1 GCA_016213405.1 Bacteroidota bacterium | reverse complement strand
GGATTGTACATTAAAGCTGCCTTGATACAGATAACAGATTCACACAGATTTTCTGATAAACAGCCAATCCGAACTCTGTAAATCTGAAAATATCTGTTATCTGTACCATACTTTTATACTGTTTCTTATTCGGAATAATGTCTATTGCTGTTTTTAACAATGAAACAATTTAGCAATAAAACAATTTCCAATCGTACATTAGTAGGGTTTTCTTAGTTTTGTCAAACTAATACTATTTCTTCTTCTATAGACAATATACCGAATAAGGATTATATGTTCCATTCAATAATATTCAGGGCTAAAGCCCGAAAGATTATCCATGCAATTAACCCCGACCTTAAGGTCGGGGTTAGTAAAAACAAAACCGAATGGGCTTCAGCCCTGACATAAACCCTTATTCGATATAAATCTCTATGAAAAAAATAGTTTCAGCAATTTTTATTTTTGCCATCTGCCATCTGCCATCTGCCATCTGCCATCTTTCAGCTCAATCCGATCCCTTAGTTGAAAGCGGAAAAGTAAAACAGCAGGCAGGCAATCATGCAGGCGCTATTTATGATTTTACCAGCGCAATCAAACAAAATGAATCAGAAGTTCAAAAATATCTTAGTGAGGGTTCTTCTGTAATCCCCCCTTTGTCGGGTGGTGATGCTTTTGCCATCCCCTATTATCTGCGCGGATATTCTTATTCCACTATAGGAAAAAATGATGAAGCAATGAATGATTTTACAATGGCAATAAAAATAAACCCTGCAATGGGAGCCGCTTATTATCAGCGCGGAAAACTATTATGGTCAACCGGAAAAAAAGAGGAAGGATGCATTGATTTGGGTATGGCAGGAAGTTTAAAAGATTCAAGCGCGAGAGAAATGTTTGATGAAAAATTCTGCTGGAAGGAAGCGGTTGCTGCATACAAGGATGCATCATCAAAAGTCCGTCTGAATGATTATGCGGGCGCATTGGATGTGATTCAGAAAACAATAAAACTTTGTCCGGACAGCGCCAATTATCTCGGCATAAGAGGCAGAGCTTATTTAGGTCTTGGCAACTATGATCTGGCTATGAGCGATTTTGACAAAGCCATTTCGTTGAACCAGAAAAAGAGTGTAGATGCATACTATGGAAGGGGCATGGCATATTATTCAAAGAACAAATTTCAGGAAGCATTTGATGACCTTTGCATGGCAATAAAAATAGATGAGAAACTTTCTGATGCCTATTTGTACAGAGCATACACCTGCGAGGGAATGGGAAAAAATTCATCTGCATTGTTTGATTACCAGCAGGTGCAGCGCCTAAGACCCGGAGATGCGCTTGCCTTTATGAAAAGCGGAGCGCTGAGAAATGCTATGAATGACAGCAAAGGCGCCTGTAATGATTATAGAAGAGCCGCAGCGCTTGGCAATATGGATGCACAGGATTATGTGGAGAAATGCGATAAGGAAAAGAAAAAATAATTTTTCATGAAACTAAAGATTACAGTTGTTTACTGTTTACTGTTTACTGTTTACTGTTTACTGTTTTTCTCCTGCCGAAAAGAAAAAAAGAACCCATCCTGGGATGTGGATGTTTTAGCTCCGCTGGTGAAATCTACTCTTACCATTAATAATATTATTCCGAATTCATTACTTAATCACAATCCTGATAACTCATTGGATATTGTTTATAATACAAGTCTTTATTCTTTTTCTACCATCAGCATTCCTGATACTACCATTGACACAATTTATACATCAAATCCATTTACTCTTTCTCTTCCAGCGGGCACCTTTTTTGTAAATCCTGTCGATCAGGAACAAAAATTTCCTATTCCTAATAAAGCGCAGTTGACAAAAGTAGATGTGCGATCAGGGAAATTGGTAGTGGTGGTAAGAAATCGAGTTGAAGAAATGATTCGTGTCAGATATCAGATTCCAAGCGCTAAGATTAATAATCTTTCTTTTGATAAAACATTTGATGTGCCTGCGCAAACAGGTGGCGGATGCCCGGGAATACCAACTGTTTTTACTGCTACGTATGATATGTCTGGTTATTCTCTTGACTTTAGAGGCACAAGCGGAAGCGACTACAATACTTTAGTTACCAATGTAAGCGCGCAAATAAATCCTGCCGCATTATCTAATGTTACCGTTACGCCTTGCGACAGCATTTATATCGGCAATAGCTTTGTGGACATGGTTCCCCAATACGCCAAAGGATATTTCGGACACACAGTTAAAGACACAGCAGGCAGTTCTACCTTTTCTTTGTTCAAGCATATAATTGATGGCACATTAAACCTTGAAGACATTGACATCGGCTTTAGTATTGAGAACAGCATTGGCGCGGATGCCACATTTGCTATTAATAATCTTTCTTCCATTAATACAAGAACGGGTGATAGTATTTCCCTTCAACATCCAATCATCGGCTCACCAGTAAATATTAATCGGGCGGTGGATAATAATGGGAATGTAACTTCTTCCCTTTATCAATTTTCAATCAAGCCATCATCTCCTTCTAATATTCTTCCGTTTATACAAAATCTTCCGGACAGAATGAGTTACCAGATGAATTTTGAAATCAATCCTCTTGGAAATGTTTCTGGCAGCAACGATTTTATTTATTACAATAAACTGATAAAAACTAATTTCAATATGACTATTCCCCTTTCACTTGTTGCAAATAACCTCACTATGGCTGATACAATGGATTTTAAAATGGATGCAAGTGCCGATAATTTCAATCACGGAATACTTTATCTTTATGCTGAAAATGGTTTCCCTTTCACTGCCGAAGCGCAATTATATTTAATGAACGATAATCTTATGATTGTTGATTCTCTTATTAACACTCCGAATATGATTCTTGCTCCCCAGTTGGATGCAAATTATATTTGTGCCGGGCAGCGCCTTACTAAACTCGCTGTTTCAATAAGTGAGGATAAAATGAATTTGCTCCGTTCAACAAAAAAAATGTACCTTAAAATAAAATTCAACACAGCAGGACAGCCCAATTATGTAAAGATTTATGATTTTTATCAAATGAATGTTAAACTGGTTGGAGATTTTAATTACACGGTGGGGAAATAATATGCATCAGAGAATGTTTCTTATAGTTGTTGTTTCCTTTCTTTCATTCTGGAAGGAGAACGGATGGGCGCAGGATTCCGTTGTTGTGCAAAAAAAATCCGAACAAACCATTGAATTTGTTGGCGAAGGATTTCTGAATTCAAACACTATCAATAATGATTTTATTTTTGCATTCTACAAAGGCGATTTCATTGACAGCCTTCTGAAAGAAAGTGCTGCTGAAAAATTATTAACCAGCAACCGATTGGGTAGCGCAACAAAAATAGGGCTTACGTATTCTCATCACCCCCTGGAAGGCATCCACAAACCAATTTTTTCTTTTTCTTTCTTTGATCGCGGGCATTTGGATATGAAATTTTCTGATGATTTATTTTATACATTATTTTATGGCAATAAAATGTTTGAAGGCAATACTGCCTATCTGGGTAATTTCTCGTTAGACTTTCTCCGTTATCAGCAGTTTTATTTCGGATGGAATTGGGAGGGAAATTATAACCATGGGTCTTATGGATTTGCTTTTTCTTTGCTTAGCGGAGAACAAAATATTTCTATTAAAGCTCCGACTGCAGATTTATTTACTGCGAATGACGGAACGTACATGGATTTGTTTCTGCAGATGGAAGTTCTCCAAACAGATACTTCTCAAAAAAAATATTTTTCTCAAAACGGTATGGGACTGTCAACCGACTTTTATTATGAAATGCCTTATGAGTTCTGGAAAAAACACGGAAGAATAACTTTTGAAGTGAAGGATTTGGGTTTTATACGATGGAACAGCAACTCCATGAAATATTCTGTTGATTCATCGTATCACTATAACGGAATTGATGTAAATGATCTTTTTAATCTTGACAGCAGCTCATCTCTGCTGAATATCGACAGCGCGATTGACAGGAATACAAAGTTTAAAAAAGATAAATTCATATCTAAAATTCCCTGCACATTTGACATTCATACAAAATCGTATTATGGAACAACAATTGCAATTGAGAAAGGAATTGTCTGGTGGTTCAATACTTCAGCCAAACCATATTTTTATGCAAAGCTTCATTTTATTGTCGGAAGAAAAAAAACTGCTGACTTAGCTTATAACATTGGCTATGGTGGTTATGGCAGATTCTACGCAGGTATAGAAGCGAGAATTGATTTTGCAAAACATTATTCCCTTCATGTGATAGATGATTATCTTTTCTCAGGCATTGCACAGACTTCTTACGGAATGGGATTGTATGTGAAGCTTGTCAGAAAATTTTAACGCACCAGCATTAAATAAGTCATCACAAAGGGGGAGGAGAGAAGAACTCCATCAAACCTATCCAGAATTCCTCCGTGACCCGGCAGAATATTTCCTGAATCTTTTACGCCCAGACTTCGTTTGAACATGGATTCTACTAAATCGCCAAGAGTTCCGAAAACAGAAACAATAGCAGCAACGACCATCCATTGAATGATTGCGAGTTCAGTAAAATAAATTGAAAGGATATAAGCGATTCCTTGCGTGCAGATAACTCCTCCGATTGTTCCTTCCCATGTTTTCTTTGGAGAAACCCGTTCAAATAATTTTGTTTTGCCGAATGATCTTCCGACCAGATATGCGAATGTATCGTTAGACCAGATGAGGAAAAAAAATCCGAGAATAATGTTAGAATTATTATGACTGTTCCAGTAACTTTCAGACGAAAAAGAAAGAAGTAAAAAACAAAATGGAAATATTACATATAGAATTCCAAACAAGACAGGTGAAAAAACCGTAAAGAGTTCAGCGGGACGGAATAAACGGACAATCAAAAACAGTGGGAAGATGAGGATGATGATAAATAATCCATTTGAAAATAAATTGTCTGATACCTGAACGAAATATTTTCCTCCCGAAGCCAATAGTAATATCAATCCTAATAATGTACCGGCAATTTTCTGAGACAAGCTAATTCTTTCTTTCATCAACGAATAGAATTCCCATACTCCCAGCAAGGGAATTAATGAAAACAGGGCAATGTATGACCAGAAATTCCAGATTATTCCCCCAACCATCACTACCAGAAACACCGCGCCAGTAAGAGTTCTTGTCCAAAAATTATTCATGATTACGAATGTACGAATTATGTATTTGTTCCTTCCCTTCGGGAAGGCTAGGATGGGCTGTTGTTTTCCTTTAACACAAATTCTGCTTTCACTGCATCATCTCGGTTCACATACACTTCAAAATATCCAAACATATTGTAAGAAGAATCCTGTTTATTGATGACAACGCTGTTGATCTCATTGAAGATCAGCAAACCTTTTATTATTTCAGCGTCTTGAGATGTAGAAGCAGTACGAATGCAAACCCAGTCTTTTTCCATTATTCATCCACTAAAAAAACATATATCTCTTTTGGTCCGTGAGCTCCTTGCACCAGAGTTTTTTCAATATCAGCCGTGCGGCTGGGTCCCGTTATATTCACAACCATTGAAGGAAAATCTTTTTCGTATTTCTTTTTGATTCCGCTCAGCGCTTCTTTGATTGTGTAAACTAGTTGTGATGAATAAGCGATAACAATATGGTAGTTGGAAAAGGCAGGCAATCTTCTTCCTGCGTTTTGCCGGGAAGTAACAAACACGCTTCCTGTTCTTGCTGCAAGAAATTCACAGAGGGAAATGCCCACATTCACGTGAGCGATATCTTTTTCGTTTTCCGAAAAACTGATTTGTGTTTTTTTTAGGAGTTCTTTCATCTTTTTCTCAAAGCAAAAAACTTTATCCCATTTATTTTCAGAAATTAAATCGGAAAGATTGCTGCAAAGTTCATTTTCATTTTCGCAGTAAATAAATTTTCCGTTGAGCTTGGTTAACTGCTGTGCAAAAAGAATTTCGAGAGGCTCTGTCGCTTTCTGGTAAATGTCGCTGTCAAAATCTACATTTATGGCGCCAGCGGATTTATGAATCAGCGCCTTCCTGACTTTCTTCAGGATTTTTTCCTTCGTGGTGCTTTCGTCATACATGCCGCTCAGAATAGAGTGGTTTGTTTCTTTTCATCTGAATCTTTAGAATCATTCGGTGTGGGCTCATCAGATTTTTTTTCTTCCGTGCCATTGCTTCCATTCGAATTGTTTTCATTTTTAGCTATAGTAGACTTGCTGTTTTCAGAAGCTACTATTTTTTTCATATGCTTTTCCTCTCTTTCTTCGGCAGAATCATAGAGGCGCTTGCCAAAAATTTCTTCCAGGTCTTCTTTAAAAATAACTTCCTTGTCTAATAAATACTGAGCGAGTTTTGTTAATTTATCTTTGTGTTTGGTGAGGATGTCTTTCGCTCTAATATAAGCAGTTTCCAGAATTTCTTTCACTTCCATGTCAAACCGTTCAGCAGTTTTTTCGCTGTATGGTTTATGAAAAGAATTTTCATACGTGCCAGTGGAATCATAATAACTTATGTTCCCTATTTTTTCATTCAGTCCGTAATACATCACCATGGCGTACGATTGCTTGGTAACTTTTTCCAGATCGCTGAGTGCACCCGTGGAAACTTTTCCGAAAACCACCTCTTCTGCAGCGCGCCCGCCCAACGCAGCGCAGATTTCATCCAGCATTTGATCTTTGGTAGTGATTTGCCGTTCTTCAGGAAGATACCAGGCAGCTCCGAGTGATTTTCCGCGCGGAACTATGGTGACTTTTATAAGTGGGCTTGCATGTTCCAGCAGCCAGCTTACTGTTGCGTGACCCGCTTCGTGATAAGCGATTACTTTTTTTTCTTCAGAAGAAACAATTTTATTTTTCTTTTCCAACCCGCCAATCACTCTGTCAACTGCGTCAAGAAAATCCTGACGTTCCACATCTTTTTTATTTTTTCTGGCAGCAATCAGGGCGGCTTCGTTGCAGATATTAGCAATGTCAGCGCCTGAAAATCCGGGAGTTTGTTTGGCAAGAAATGCGGTATCAACATCTTTTCCGAGTTTGAGCGGCTTGATGTGCACTTTGAAAATCTGATCGCGCTCTTGCAAATCGGGGAGGTCAACATAAATCTGCCGGTCAAATCTTCCGGCACGGAGCAATGCTCTGTCAAGAATATCTGCGCGGTTGGTTGCAGCAAGAAGAATTACACCGCTGTTTGTTCCGAAGCCGTCCATTTCTGTGAGCAGCTGATTGAGCGTGCTTTCGCGCTCATCGTTCCCTCCCTGAATGGGTCCTCTTCCGCGCGCGCGCCCAATACCGTCAATTTCATCTATGAAAATTATGCACGGAGCTTTTTCTTTTGCCTGGCGGAATAAATCTCGTACGCGCGATGCTCCTACGCCCACAAACATTTCTACGAAATCCGAACCTGAAAGAGAAAAGAAAGGAACTTTCGCTTCTCCTGCAACTGCTTTCGCTAATAAAGTTTTTCCTGTTCCCGGAGCGCCAACAAGCAGAGCGCCTTTTGGAATTTTTGCTCCAAGTTCAGTATATTTTTTCGGGCTCTTTAGAAAATCTACAATCTCTTTGATTTCTATTTTTGCTTCTTCCAATCCCGCCACATCGTTGAACGTGATGTTCACCTGCGTGTCTTTGTCATAGAGTGCGGCTTTTGATTTTCCGATGTTGAAAATTCCACCGGGACCTCCGCCTCCTGTTCCTCCGGTCATTCTTCGCATCAATAAAAACCAAACGCCAATGATTAAAAGAAGTGGAAGTATCCAGCCCATGTATTCACTCATGCCTGTGCGATTTTCGCTGCTGGGAAGAACGCGGTCTTTCTGGTCCAGATTTTTTTGAGCTTCATCCAATTGGCGAGTGAAAGATTCTTTTTCTACTTTCATCATGAAGTGAGGACCGGGATTTAATTCTTTGGTAATTGGTCGCTCTCGCACTTTTTCATATTTGGCTTCTTTCAGGCGGTCTGTCTTGATATAAATTTCCGCAGATTGATCATTCACAATCACAATCTTGCGCACATCGCCTGTCTTGAGTACATTCTCTACAAAATCAGGCCACTCAATTTTTTGAGTGTTGTCCGTAAAATTCGGAAACCACATCAGTGCGAGTCCAACAAGAATCACTATGTAAATCCAGTAGAAATTAAAATTACCGGAACCTTTAGGAAGCTTGTTCTTAATCTTCTTCAACTGCTCCTTTGGGTCAAGTTCTTTTTTGCCCTCTGGTTTTTTCACTTCGTTTTTTATATTTTGTTCATTCGCCATGATTACACCGATAAAAATAAATTCAAGATTACCAGATTATTTTTTACGCTTGATTTTTCTTTTTACAACTTTTTTCTTTGCTTTTACAATTTTCTTTTTAGTTTTTTTCTTTACTGTTTCTTTTCTTGTCACTTCTTCTTTTATTTCTTTAATGTCGGCATCTGCCCACATGTTTTCAAGATTGTAGTGGCTTCGTGCTTCAGGCTGAAAAATATGTACAGCCACATCCACATAATCCATCAAAACCCATTCCGCATTCTGCAAACCCTCCACGTGCCAGGGGCGGCTGCCTGTATTTTGTTTTACCATCTCTTCAACGCTTCCCGCAATCGCCTGTACCTGCGTGCGTGAATTTCCTTCGCAAATCAGAAAATAATCACAGGCAGAATTCGGAATTTTTTTAAGGTTGATGCAGACGATGTCGCTTCCTTTTTTTTCTTCAATGCCTTTAACAGCGTGTCGGATTAATTCAGTTGAAGTCGCCTGTTTTTTCTTCGTGTTCTTCAGTTTTACAGTCATATTTTAATTAGATAGCAAAGATACACTTTTTCTACCTCATTCGCCTCAGTCCAGTTCTCACAATATGGTAAAGGAATTATTACTTTCGCTTTTACTTATGAAGACGCTTTTTACCGGACAATATTGTATCAAACTTGATAAAACAGACTCCACAAATTCTCATTTGATAGAATTATTAGCAACAGATAACCTTCCGGAGGGAGCAGTAGTGATTACTAAGAAGCAAGAACGGGGGAGGGGACAGCGCGGTACGAATTGGGAAAGCGAGTCAGGTAAAAATCTTACACTCAGCATTTTGCTTAAACCGACCTTCCTCAAGCCTGATGAGCAGTTTGTGTTGAGTAAGGCAATTGCAGTGGCGGTAGCAGACTTTATTATTTCTCTCATCCCTCGTCCCTTGTCACTTGCCTCTGTTAAAATTAAGTGGCCTAACGACATTTATATCGGAAACAAAAAAGTCGCTGGCATACTGATTGAAAACTCCGTAAGCGGCAATTCTTTGTGCCATTCAATAATTGGAATCGGAATAAATGTGAATCAGGAAAAATTTTCTGCTGAACTTCTAAATCCGACCTCGATGAAATTAGAAACAGGAAAAGAATTTCATTTAGAAGAATGCTTTGAGCAACTTTGCTCATGCATTGAAAAAAGATATTTGCAACTACGAAACCATTCTAAAGAAATTGATTCAGATTATCTGAAAAATATTTATCGCTTTGATGAATGGGCAAATTACAATTATAAAGGAGAAATTATAAAAGCAAGAATTATTGGTGTTTCAAAAATTGGAAAATTAGTTTTGGAAAGAGAGGGAGGAGAAGTGCTAGAATGCGATGTGAAGGAAATATCTTTTTTATGAAATCTCTTTCATCTTCCACGCTAAAAAATTAAAAAATTTAGTCAATGGTTTTTCCAGCATCATCTTCATCATAGGGTTGATATCGGATTCAAAGATGAATTGCCCTGTGCATTGAACGGGAGCAGTTTCAGTGAGATAGATGCCTAATGTAAAATCCAATGGCATTTTAGAACTTGTGCCGACTAACGCGGGAGCGGAAGAAATTTTCACTAACGTATTCGGAATTTTCTCAATAATCTTCATTCCTATCGTTGCCATACCGCTGATGGTGAAAGAACATTCATCGGCAGTGCTTTTCCAATTAGTCACCTGCTCGGGCATCAGTTTCTGAAAATTATTAAAATCACTGAGGAAAGAAAAAACTTCTGATGCAGGTTTATTGATTTCGGATTTATCACTTTCAATGCGCATGAGAAAAATTGATAAGCTAGAATATTATTTCATTCCTCCCATTGGCCGAACGGGCTCTTTTCCATCTTGCCCCCACTTTTCAGGAGCTTCGCGCCAGGATTTCAGCAGAGCGATATCTGCCTTGGTGATTACTCCTTTCTTGAGCGCTTCTTTAGTGAGGGTTTCGTAATCGCAGAGATGAAACACGGGGCATTTTTCTTTTTTGAATGCATCAGCAGAAATCTTGAAATTATAAGTGAAAATGGAAATCATTCCCTGTACGGTGCATCCTGCGTTGCGCAGCGAAGTAACTGCTTTGAGAGAACTTTTTCCAGTTGAAATCAAATCTTCAACTATGACGACTTTTTGACCGGCACCCACCACTCCTTCAATAAGGTTCGTCAGTCCGTGAACTTTTGCTTCGGCACGCACATAGCAGAACGGAAGATTCAGCGTATCGGCAATCATCATTCCGTGCGCGATTCCACCGGTTGCAACACCGCAAATCACATCGGGTTTTCCCATTTTTTCCTGAATGACTTTGATGAACTGGTCGCGCAAATAATTTCTGATCTTCGGATACGAGAGCGTACGTCTGTTGTCGCAGTAGATAGGCGCTTTCCAGCCCGATGCCCATATGAATGGTTTGTAGGGCTGTAATTTAATTGCTTTAATTTGCAAAAGATGCTCCGCTATTTTTACTGCGGTATCCTGACTTACGATCATAAACTAGTTTTAGTTGACACAAATGTATAAAGTTTTTTCAGGCGAGAAGTGCATAATGATTTCCGGCAGGAAAATTTTAAGAGATGAGAAAAACTCGAAAGTGATTGAATTCAAATCAGCCGAAGAACTTCATAGAGAATACAAAGCATTTGCTAAACAAACGAGAGTGAAAAAATTAATTGTTATTGGAGATGAAGTAATAATCTGGAAGGTGTTTCGCTCCCTGTTTGCATATATTGAATCATCGGGGGGAGTAGTGCGGAATGACAGAGGAAGCCTGCTCATGATTTACCGAAACAGACATTGGGATTTGCCGAAAGGAAAAATAGAAAAAGGAGAAGCGTCCGACCAAACCGCTCTTCGCGAAGTGGAGGAAGAGTGCGGAGTGAAAAATCTGAGAATTACCAGCGAGTTAATGCTCACGCATCATATTTTCTTTCAGGACAAGCACGAGTGGATCAAACGCACCTATTGGTATGAAATGACTTGCTGCGATAACACGAAACCAAAACCCCAGACAGAAGAAGGAATTTTAAAAGTGGAATGGATGAGTAAGGATGAAGTGAAAAAAGTGTGGAGCAAGATTTATCCGTCTTTGAGGGAAGTTCTTACTGCTGCTTCTTTTTAATCTTGATGAACACGGGCTCTATATCAATTGGATTGGGAGCGGGCGATTTGTAAACATTTCCTTTTGGGTCAAGCATGAAGTAAGTTGGAACAGCAAGCACATTGAATTCTTCTTTTGCTTTTTTATAATTGTCGCAGTAAAGAAAATTCCAGCCAGCCCCATTTTTGCCGGTGTCAAGTTTGGGGTTTTTCTGAAGAAAAACTTTCATCGTCTCCTGTTTTTTATCAATACAGATACTTACGAAAGTGATTTTGCTTCCGTATAATTTTTTCAATTCGGGGATCAGTGTTAATTCCTGCGTGCTGGTAGCGCTCCACGAAGCCCAAAATGTGAGGTAAACATATTTCCCTTTAAAATTGGAAAGTGAAACTGATTTCCCATCCATATTCTGGAAAAAAAGCTGAGGTGCTGGCTTTCCAACATTCATCACGGATAATTTCTTCTTCAGATTTTCAGCGCTTCTGCGATTTGCTTCTGACTTACATTGTTTGCTTGCCTGCTCCAGAATCGCCAGCACAGCATTTATTTTGTAAGCAGATGGATAGCGAGAATATTCAGCAAGTGATTTTAAAATAACCATTTCGCAAATGGAATCGTTTGCAATAAACTTATTTTGCTTGTAATAATCCTTAAGCGAGGAGAAAATCTGTTTTTCAACTTCAGTCTGTGTTTTAGAATTATTCATAAAACTGTTTGATATTGAAGAATAAAATTGGTTAAGGAAAGTCATATAATCGTAATTGCCAAGTTGAATGGGTTTTCCTTCAATGTAGTTATTGAAAACCTTCTCATCTCCTTTCAAAGCAATGCTTGCCACCAGCGATGCGAATGTGTATTCAATATGATTGTTCAGATAAGAATTATTATACAGATAATATTTCTTTTTGAAAAGAGTTTTCATGGTGTCAATCTTTCCGAAGATAGCTGATTCTTTTTTTGCAATCATTCCGCGATGGTCTTCCAGAAATGATTCATATCGGTTTGAAAAATCAGCCAAAAGATAATTCAGTTCTGTTTTATTTGAATTATTGAATTCCAGCTCAGCGGGAACGGCAATGCTGAGCGTGTTTACCGCATCAGAATCCTTTGTAAGAAAAGTAATGTCATATGTTTTGTTCGGCTCACAAACCATTTCCGCTTTGGCATTGTCAACCATTAAATAAATGTATGTAGGTTCTGAAATAGAAAAACTTAGGATGAAATTTCCTTTCTCGTCAAGTTTGCTGCTTGCTAATTCTTTTTCGCGATAAGAAATATAATCGTCATAAGTATATGCGTCAATTGTATTTGCCGAGGAAAGATAACTTGAGTCAGCTTTGCCTTTTATGGTAACGGTTTGGGAAAGACAAAAGGTATAAGGTATAAGGCATACGGCAAAAGCAAGGAAAATAGTTTTCATTTCCACATTTGATATTCTACGGTTCATCAGAATTGTTTATGAATGACTGATTCTTCATTCTCCCTTTAGGGATGGGGCTTCAATTCCTTTCTGATGGTCGAAGGAATAAACTGACTTGCGTCACCACCGTTTCGGATAATATCGCGCACAACCGTAGAAGTAATCGCAGAAAGTTCAGGAGTGGCAAGGATGAAAATGGTTTCAATATTCTCATTCATCGAGCGGTTCATTTGTGCAATCACCCTCTCAAATTCAAAATCAGCAGAAGTGCGTAGCCCGCGTAAAATATAATTTGATTTTTCTTCTTTACAAAAATCAATGGTCAGCCCTTTGTAAGTTTTTACTTCTATTTTTTTCTCTCCAGCAAAAACTTTTCTTATCCATCCAAATCTTTTTGTTGCTGAAAAAAAACTTTGCTTAGTGGAATTTTCGCCAATGGCAACAATGATTTTGTCAAACAGCGGAAGTGCGCGCTGAATAATAGATTCGTGACCAATTGTAATTGGGTCGAACGAACCGGGGAAAACTGCAATCTTATTCATTTGTTTCCGAAGATAGAAAAATTCACTGTACCATATTCTCTTGTTTCTTTTAACTCTTTTATTCCTGAAAAATTTACATCTGACGGGTGCTCTACAATCAATATGCCGTTTTCTTTCAGAAGTTTTTGTTCAAACACTAACGATGGAATGCGTGCAATATTTTCCAGTTTGAATGGAGGGTCAGCAAATAGTATATCAAAAGTATCAGCGCACATTTTGAGATAACTGAAAACATCCATTTTGATGACTTTGATATTTGAAAGTTTAAACTCCATTGCGGTCTTCTTGATGAACTCACAACTCTTCAGATTTTTTTCAATGGTAGTAATTTCCGCACATCCTCTTGAAGCAAACTCATAACTGATGCTTCCGCTTCCTCCAAATAAATCCAGAACTTTTTTCCCTTCGAAATCAATTCTGTTGTGGAGTATGTTGAACAGCGCTTCCTTTGCGAAATCAGTGGTGGGTCGGATTCCTAAATTATCCGGAATATGAAACTGCCTGCTTCTATGTGTGCCGCCCACTATCCTCACAATTTCTGATTTTAGATTTTCATGGTTACGAATTACAAATCTGTAACAAATATAACGAATGAGTACACGTTCGATTTGTAAAATTCGTAATGAGATTCGTTAATTCGTTACCAGATATTGACTAAATAAAGTAAAAAATTTATGACTGGGAATTTCTTCAAACTTATAACTATAGCTGAATCCTTCAGGCAGTGAAGCAAACTTTATAGTTCGAATATATGTGTAAAGCAACGAATGTTCTTTATCGGTTTTCTCAATTTCCCCGGACAAAACAAGTTCAATAGTTTCTGGATTTAAGTGCAATTGTTCATAGACAAAGAGAATGTAATACGCAATGTCTTCGGATGTTTTATATTGGAATGAGTTAGAGAATAAAAGATTTCTTCCGTCAAGAATTGCAATTTCAAAGTAAGAGGAATAAAAATTTGCGAAAACCTTTTTGCCTGTATTATTCTTATTATGTACAAGCAATCCTTCCACGAAGGCCGTGAAGCCATGATGGATACGCGCGTTGGTAAACTGACTTTTGATTTCAGATTCAAACTTTCCGGAAACAGAAAAAAGATTTCTCGCTTTCAGGTTGCGAAGAATGTCAGAATGAATTTTTTCATCCGTACTGACAGGATGGTTGAACTCAAGCAATGATTTTTTATTCTCCTCATCAAACAATGGATTCGGAATCAGTGTGAATTTATTGTGAGCGATGGCGCAGGAAACAGAAGCCCAGTTGCCCCCTTCCCCTAAATGGGAGAAAATGGAGACACTCTTAGTTTCCTTTAGGACAAGATATTTATTTGTCTTTGTATCCAGCACAGCAAATGCAAAACCATTTTCGTTTGCGAGAATAGAAAGATGATATTGGTTTGACTTCTTGATGTCAAAAGATTCATCAACAAGATTTATTGAAGGCGCTGGAATTGTCTTTGCTTCAGCCATTGTACAAAACTAATTATTTTACTTTTGTTAGTCATGTATAAACTAATCGCCAGAATATTTTTCAAACTCAAAGGATGGAAAGTCCGCGGAGGAATTCCAGCGGAAATAAAAAAATGCGTGCTGGTTGCCGCTCCTCACACCAGCAACTGGGATTTTCTCTATGGGAGTTTTGCCTGGAAATTATTCGGGCTGGATGTAAAATATCTCGCTAAGAAAGAACTCTTTTGGTTTCCGCTTAATGTTTTTTTACGCGGGCTTGGCGGCATACCGGTTGACAGGAGTAAACACAGCAATATAGTGGATGCCATGGTCGCGCTTGTGAACAGCAAGGAGGAAATCATCGTTTTGATGACGCCTGAAGGAACAAGAAAAAAAGTGGAGAAATGGAAAACTGGCTTTTATCACCTTGCAATCAAAGCAAACATTCCGATAGTGCTCGGAAGATTAAATTACGGAACCAAAGAAGCATTCATCGGACAATCATTCATTCCAAGCGGGAACATTGAAAAGGATTTTGAAATCATCCGTGAGTTTTATAAAGGTGTGGTAGGAAGGAATCCTGAGAACTTTAGTTTAGAGGCAATCAAGCCATAAAAAAGGTTCTACGAGGTTTGTTGTGGGTGAACCCCGTAGGAAACTTGCCCCGTTGGTCGTCCGACCTACGGGGTGAATCCAACGGGGTGAAGATGATTTACCTTTTTTTAACCTTAGTAGAAAGAATGTGCGCTTAATTTTTTCAACCTTATTATCTTATTATCCGCCAATATAAAGTAATGGGCATCTCTAAAATCTATTTTGAATGAAGAACATTTGAACATTTGAACAGCGAACATTCGAAGTGAATGCATTTTACTTCTGATTTCGTAATTCAAATGTTCAATTATTCTATTGTTCACCCCGTTGGATAAGTATCCTACGGGGTTCATGAGCTTTTAGAGGTTCCCTAATAAGGTTTTGGATTTGTATGGTTTATTTTTTCTACTAAGGTTTAATACATCAAAAGATAGTTACCCACAGGAAACCGAGTAGAACATAAAAAAAAACCCCTCCGATTTATCGGAGAGGCTTTTCAATTATTTTAATTTATTATTAATGTACCACACAAACAAGATCAGGATCGCCACCGGTTCTGTAAAAAGCGCCCACCGTTAATCCGCCTCCAACTGCCGCAGCGTTATTTGCGTAAACAGGAAGACCCACCACTTGTAATGCACTTGTTGGCGAGGTTGTTCCGATGCCGACATAGCCGGTGCCGGATGCAATCTGCAGGCGCGTGGTATTCAGATTTGTTACATCCACAATGCGGAATCCTGATATAGAAAGATTTTCCTGCCCGATGAACCATTCCTGCAAAGCGCCTTTAATTCCATATCCGGTTTTAAAATTCCCGCCAATATTTTCCACCATAATCAGAAGCGGGCTGGCTGCTGCCTTCACATGCAAGTGCGAAGTGGGAGCAGTTGTTCCGATGCCGACATAGCCGTTTTGGAGGATGGACAAAACACTCGTGGACGTTTCATTCACTATATCGAAACGGTCTACCGTATTTTCTTTTCTGAGGAGCCAGCGAAAAGTTCCGCTTTCTTCAAATTGGAGGTTTACGAAACTGCCAGTGGTTGTACGCAAAATCAAATTGGGCGTTACCGCGTCTTCAAAGATGAAATTTGATGTGCCTCCTGAACCAACCACATGCAATCTCCCGCCCGGAGTTGTTGTTCCGATGCCCACATTGCCTGCTATTCCCGTTCCCGTAGGCACTCCTGGCGTGAGAATAATATTTCCGCCATTGCGGTTGGTTCCTGTTCCGTTTCCTCCTGAAAGAGTAAGGTCTCCGCCATGAGCATCACTGATGCCTCCGGCAATAACTTTTCCTCCTCCCACCTGAATTTGAGAATAGTTTGCTAACGCTTCCATGGCTCCTCCCCTGATGAACACATCGGAAGTAACGCCCGCGCCCGACCAACTGGAAGTATATCCGGCATCTATTGAAATGTTTCCGCCTCTCATATTATATCCAGGTCCGCCAAGCAATGAAATATCACCGCCCAATCCGCCACCGGTATTGTTTCCGCCCGTGAGCGAAATGTTTTTATCTGAATTGGTTCCTGCTGTTACTTTAAATCCTCCTCCGGCAATTTCAAATTTGGTTGTTGGAGCGGCAGTGCCGATTCCCACATTTGTTCCGTTATCAAAAATCAGGGAGTTGCCAAGTGTGGTTCCGTTTGGAGTGAACTTGGGAACATAATTCAAAGTTCCTGAGCCGGCCATGCTGCCTGTTGGTCCGGTTGCCCCCGCTGAACCGGTAGTGCCTTGAGCGCCTGTTGCTCCAATAGCACCAGTTGCACCTGTTACACCATTTGTTCCGTTAGTTCCTGCTAATCCGGTGGGACCCGTTACGCCATTTGTTCCGTTAGTTCCTGCTAATCCGGTAGGACCCGTTACGCCATTTGTTCCGTTAGTTCCTGCTAATCCGGTAGGACCCGTTACGCCATTTGTTCCGTTAGTTCCTGCTAATCCGGTTGGACCCGTTACGCCATTTGTTCCGTTAGTTCCCGCTAATCCGGTGGGACCCGTTACCCCATTTGTTCCGTTCGTTCCCGCTAATCCGGTGGGACCCGTTACGCCATTTGTTCCGTTTGCTCCTGCTGCGCCAGTTGAACCGGTAGCACCATCAATTCCGTTCGTTCCGTTGGTTCCATTTGTTCCGTTCGTTCCATTTGTTCCTGCTGCACCTGTTGGACCTTGTGGTCCGGGAACGGCAACGCCTGCATTGCAGTCATTCACATTCCAAAAGCCATCCACATTAACATCTTCTGCAGGGTCATTTATCCCATTTTGATTGGTATCCCAGCAACTATACCCTTGGCTTCCAACTGAGCCGGTTGGTCCTGTTGCACCATTGGTTCCTATAGAACCTGTCAGACCAGTTACACCTTGCGTGCCTGTAGCTCCATTTGCACCGGTGGGACCTTGAGTTCCGGTTGGTCCTTGTGGTCCGGGAACGGCAACGCCTGCATTACAGTCATTCACATTCCAAAAGCCATCTATGTTTACATCTTCGGCAGGGTCATTTATCCCATTTTGATTGGTATCCCAGCAACTATAACCTTGGCTTCCAACTGAGCCGGTTGGTCCTGTTGCGCCTGTTACACCGTTCGTTCCGTTCGTTCCGTTTGCACCGTTCGTTCCATTTGTTCCGTTAGTACCGTTTGCGCCCGCTGGACCGGTGAGTCCGATTGCTCCTGCTGGACCCGTTGGTCCGACAGCGCTATTCGAATAAAGCGCGTAAGGCACGCTCAGCAGTTGTGAAGTTCCCATGGGTAAATATCCTGCTCCGAAGTCGGCTTCAATCTGCATCCACTTGCTTCCGCTTCCCCAAGCGATGGTGGAAAAGTTTCCACTCACTATTGTTCCTGTTCCTATTTCAAGAGTAATCAATCCGAACTGGTTGGTGGTGACAGCGTGTGTTTCCTGATATACAATGGGACCGGCTGCCGCGCCATCATGAACCGATGCCCGCACACTGATGGCTGCGCTTGCCATGGGGTTGCCTGCAGCATTTCGCACAACGGATTGATACTTGAAGGATTGGGGAGTCTGGGAAAAACAGGATGCCCATCCTAAATCCTTCCCGAAGGGAAGGACTTTCAGGAGTGAAGGGGCGAGAAAGAAAAATGCAATGAGTCCGGCTGCGAAAAATGTTCGCGTTGTTCTTTTAGTGTGTTTCATTTTATTTACTGGTTATATTGTTTGCTCTTGCCCCTTCCCTTGGGGAAGGTCGGGATGGGCTTTTTTATTCTGCTTTGTTTATTTTATAGGAGCTTCTGGTATTTGTTTCCTTATTAATGATGTTCAGGAGATAAATTCCATTCGCTCCGCTCAGGTTTACGGTTTCTTGTTTCCTGTTTACAGTTGTTTCAAAAACCATTTGACCCAATGAATTGAAAATCTGTAGTTGAACTTCAGACTGTAAACCGTAAACTGTAAACTCTCCTGATGTTGGATTTGGGTAAACGGAAATGTTTTGTGAAGATGAAATTTCATTGACGGAAATAGGAATGGATTCGGGCTGATGAAATCCTTGTGTGAAAAAATTATTGGCGGAGGAATAGGTCTCAGTCATCACTTCACCAATCGTCCAGCTCATAGAGCCGCTGGCAGAAGTGGCAAAAGTTCCTGCCGAACCAATCACATCGGGGGTGAAGGATTGGGCGAAGATGTAAAATGTAAAATGGCAGATGGCAGATGTGAGTACTATTCTTTTCATGGTAACTTATTTACTGATGTTACGCAAATACATTTTTTCCCGAAGGGATGGAAACCCAACCGCAGAGTTCGCTGAGGTTTTACGCAGAGAACCGCTGAGAATACAAGATTGCATTTTCTCTGCGGCTCTCCGCGTGTTGTTTTCTCTGTGTTC
>JACRAM010000041.1 GCA_016213405.1 Bacteroidota bacterium | reverse complement strand
TATCTCCCCAAATATCGTAAGCAAATTTCTTATCACCAACCACTCCGGCTGAAACGGGACCTGTATGAATTCCGATTCTCAATTGCCAAGCCCCACCTAAATCCTCCCCATTGGGGAGGACTTGAGATTTTTTTCCTCCCCAAACGGGGGAGGTCAGGAGGGGGCTTTTCATCCACTCCTGAATTTCCAATGCGGCACTCACAACATCCATCGCATTGGTTGTGTTTGAAGTAGGCAATCCACCTGCGCACATGTAAGCATCGCCAATTGTTTTTATTTTTTCTATCGGATACTTAGAAATTATTTCGTCAAACTTTTTGAATAAAAAATCTAATTCACTCACTAGTTCCTCAGCAGAAAGTTTTTCTGCAATGTTGGTGAATCCTTTGAAGTCAGTAAACATTACAGTTACCTGTTCATAATACTTCGCTGTGGCTCTTCCATTTGCTTTCAATTCTCTTGCTGTTTCTACAGGCAAAATATTCAGTAACAGTTTTTCTGATTTTTTTCTTTCTCGGAAAATAAAAATGGAAAGTATTAAGACAACAAGCAATCCTCCTGCTACAGACCATATCACCATCTTCTGTCTGTTCAATTGTGCATCCTGAAGCTCTTTGTCTTTGTTAAGCAAAGTGATTTGCTGTTCTTTTTTTTCAGTTTCATATTTGGTTTGCATTTCGGCAATTTGCTTGGAAGATTCTTCATTCAATAATGAATCTTTTAACTCTGAATATTTTTTGTGGTAATTATAGGCGGACGCATAATTTTTCATAGCATAATAGGTATCAGAAATTCCCAAGTATGCATTTGCAGTAACTTCTTTTGCTTCCATCTGCCTCGCTATCGCGATTGCTTGATTATAATACTCAATGGATTTTTGAAACTCGCCTTTTGCACCGTAGTCATTTCCAAGATTAATGTACGAACTGGCAATGCTGTATTTATCTTCCAGCTCTTTTCTAATCTGCAAAGACCTGGTGTCATAATCAATTGCTTTATCATACTCTTCTTTGTCAAAATAGATGCTGGCAAAATTTGTGTAGATCATTCCTATGGCATTTTTATTATTTAATTCTTTCATTGCCTGCAGTGAAAGATTGTAGTAATACAATGCTGAATCATTTTTTCCAACGGAATAATAAATCTCTCCGATGTTATTTTGCACGGAAGCAAGTCCTCTTTTATTATTTGTTTCGCGGAGAATTTGTTCGGCTCTTTTATAAAAAGAAAGCGCCTGCTTATAATCATGCATTTCGTCATACACGAGCGCAATATTATTAAGCGAGTATGCAATGGCGGTTTTATCACCAGTTTTTTCTTTTAACTGAAGCGCAGTCAGGTTATGTTCAATTGCCTGCTTATAATCTCCTTTTGAATAATACGCCAGCGCGATGTTCGCTTCGCAAACACCCATCCCATTAATAAAATTTATTTTGCCAGCCAAATCATATCCTTGCTTTGCATACATGATTGCCTCATCGGGATTTTTTCTGGTAAACTCATAGGAAATATCAATATATAAATTAACTTTCAGAGAATCATTGACCGATTTATCAATCAAACTTTTCAATGAGTCTATCTTGCTCTGCTGTGCAAATCCTGTTGCAGGAAAAAGAATCAGAAAAAATAAATATTGTTTCATTAACCGATTTATTCAACAAAATACATTTCAATTTCTCCTTTGTTCTTGGCGGGGAAAGCCCCTCTCTAACTCTCCCCAAAGGGGAGAGAACTATTTTTCTTTTCCACAAAATACATTTTTATTTTTCCTTTGTTCTTTGCCTCAACTTCTCCTCTATGAGTGAATTCTAATGTTCCTCCTCCTTGGGAGGAGGTTAGGAGGAGGCGGTGCGTTGCTTCAGAAATATTTACTTTTCCAGCTTCGCCTGATGATTCCATTCTATTCGCTGTATTAACTGTATCTCCCCAAATATCGTAAGCAAATTTCTTATCACCAACCACTCCGGCTGAAACGGGACCTGTATGAATTCCGATTCTCAATTGCCAAGCCCCACCTAAATCCTCCCCATTGGGGAGGACTTGAG
>JACRAM010000040.1 GCA_016213405.1 Bacteroidota bacterium | reverse complement strand
TCCGACAGGTGCAGCTGGAACGAACGGAACAAATGGTACTAATGGCATAAACGGTACTAATGGCGTAACCGGTCCAACTGGTTTGGCAGGAACAAATGGAACGAACGGAACAAATGGCACGAACGGGACGAATGGAACCAACGGTGTTACCGGTCCAACGGGTGCTGCGGGAACAAATGGCACCAATGGAACAAACGGAACTAACGGAACGAATGGTACAAACGGAGTGACTGGTCCAACAGGTCCTGCAGGAACAAATGGCACCAATGGAACAAACGGAACAAACGGAACGAATGGTACAAACGGAGTGACTGGTCCAACAGGTCCTGCGGGAACCAATGGCACCAATGGAACAAACGGAACCAATGGCACCAATGGTACAAACGGAGTGACTGGTCCAACAGGTCCTGCAGGAACAAACGGAACCAATGGAACAAATGGTACCAACGGCACTAATGGAACCAACGGTGTTACCGGTCCAACAGGTGCGGCTGGAACAAACGGAACCAATGGCACAAATGGTACTAACGGTACTAACGGAACGAATGGCGTAACTGGGGCTACCGGTCCAACATGGACATTAACTCCGCCAACTTATAATACAGATGGAACAATAAATATAAATGGAACAGCAGGTTCTGGCGGACCGCAAACATCTACAGTGGCTGCATGGCTCTGCGCAACCACAACCGCAGGTACAAATGCAACCCCGGCTTTGCGCTTCCTCGGCACCTCCACCAATCAGCACATGGATTTAGTTTCTAATAATATTGTAAGAGGACGCTTAAGTAATTTAGGTGAGTTTTTTATCGGAACTACTAATACCGTAATAGCTGGTGACCTGATGAATAGTGTTAGTAATGTTACTTTCCCATGGGCAGTAAACGGATATTCTGCGTTTGATGGAGGAGGTGTGTATGGTTCTGTCACAAGCGGAGTTACCGGCTTTTCAGCCATTGAAGGCGCATACAACGGCACGGGCGGAGGTGCAGGAGTTTTTGGAAACAATTCCAATGCAACAGGCACAGGTGTTTTCGGAAGCGGCAATGGTGTGGCAGGTTCTTCTCTTGTTGGTGGTCAGGGAGGGGCATTTACAGGATTAACTCTTGGTGTTTATGCAAGAAATACATCTCTTGGTGTTTCGCAAGCCATTTATTCAGATAATGGCGGAGTTATAGTCAGAGTTAATTACTGGAGCGGTGTCACACAATTTAAAATTAATGGCACAGGAACGATGCCTGCCGCCTGCACTGTTCCCGACCTTAACGGCAATCAGGTGGAAATGTATAGTTCAGAGTCGCCTGATTTTTTATTCAATGATTACGGACAAGCAACTTTGGTTAACGGAAAAACCCATATTGACATAGACCCGATTTTTGCAAACAGTGTAATCATTGACGACAAACATCCCTTGAGGGTATTTGTTCAGTTGGAATCAAACATTAACTGCAAAGGAGTTGTTGTTACCAACAAAACGGCAACCGGTTTTGATGTGGAAGAACTTGAAAACGGAACTTCCAACACCCCTTTTCAATATCAAATCACCTGCAATGTGAAAGATGTGAAACGACTTGACGGCACTGTAAATCACCTGCAGGACATACGTTATCAGCCGGCAGCGTTGCCACAGGAAACAAAGCCAATGCAAATGAGACCAACGAGATGAAAAATATGAAGAGTTAGGGAATAAATAATTAATCAACAATACTTTTTTATCATGAAAAACATCATCAAATTATTACCTGCGTTTTTATTGAGCATGATAAGTATCATCGCTTATTCTCAGCCAAGTGTTACATTGTGTCACACAGCCGGAAATGCTTGTAATACGATAACTGTGCCAGCTACTGCTGTCAACGGACATTTAAGTCATGGAGATTACTTGGGACCATGTTCTGGTGGAACACTCTACGGGTTAAGAGATAACGGAATTGGCGTTTTTGATTTTGCACAATTTAATTCATTAACTGGATTATCTACTACATTGATTCCATCAATAACAACAGGCGCTTTAAGATTTTCTTCAACTTTTGATGCAGTAAATAATAGGTATTTTTTTGTCGGAGATAGAAATCCGAGTAAACATTTTGTAGTTGATGTTAACAATTTAACTTTTACAAGCACCCCAATAAGTAATATTTCTATTGAATATCAATATGACATTAATGATGATAAAATTTATGCACTTAAGGATAATGGGGCTGGGTTATTTGACTTTGTCAAATTGGATCCCACAACTGGCAATGTAATAAGTGTATTAATCCCTGCTATTACTTCCCTTGTTGCTAGCGGCACATCAACTTATGACCAGTTAAACAGAAGATATTTTTTCGTTGCGGAAAGAAACCCAAGTAAGCATTTTGTAATTGATGTTGCAACCGCTACTTTTACAAGCACTGCAATAAGTGGAAATACTACCGTTGAATACGAGTACGATGTGAATAATAATATTATTTATGGATTAAGAGACAATGGTAGTGGTTCATTTGATTTTGTTGAAGTTACTCCAATAAATGGTAGCGTAACCAGTATTTTAATTCCTTCCGCTGTAACTGCATTGGCTAGAGGCATCACCACTTTTGATCCATTGAATAAAAAATATTTCTTTGTAGGTGAGCGTAATCCTTCAAAGCATTTTGTGATAGACGTTAATACACTCACATCTTCAAGCACGAATATAAGTGATGCTCGGATTGAATATGAATTTTATTCTTGTAGCTTGGTTTGTCCTGCTTGCAAGCAAGCGCCTGATATTGCCGAAGAAATTACTTCACCTTCTATTTATAATTATCCGAATCCTTTTGTCGATAAAACCCATTTCACATACTCTCTTTCTACAGATGGAAATGTAACATTAGAAATATTCGACATAACAGGCAAATCAGTTGCTAAATTAATCAATGATGAATATTATAATGCGGGTGTATATGAAAAAAGTTGGTCGCCTGAAAATAAAATGCCCGCTGGTCTGTATTTTTACAAACTAAAAACATATACAGAAGAGTTTAATGGTAAACTCATGATTATTAAATAAAGAACAGCAAAAAATGATTGACGAGCTAAACAAAAAAATAGAAGCGCTGGAGCAGAAATAATCAGTAAAGACCTGTTACAAAAAGCCCCCTGAAAAAAATTCAGAGGGCTTTTTCTTTGTGCGCCATCCATGTTCTTTTACTATAGGGTGCAAGTCCCGAACACACGTTGATAACGCGAAGTGTTAGCTGAAAGCAAGTGCAATGTTGCGAGGCATTGTGCGGAGGAAGCCGAAGGCAAAAGCAAGTGAT
>JACRAM010000039.1 GCA_016213405.1 Bacteroidota bacterium | reverse complement strand
TAATTCCATAGTAGTGTTTGCGTTTAAGTCCCAGAAATTTTTCAGATGCGCGAGGTAAAGAAAATTGTTTTTCCTGCTTCGCTGGAAACTCGGACTCTCAGCAACATTTGTTGCTTCGACAGTGAGTTCCTGAAAAAATTTCCGATTTGGCAAAAGCCAGTTTAGCGAAGCTCCATCACCTTTCAATCCTTCTTCACCGAAAAAATTCACGTATGCGTCTGGCATATCAATGAACGGAAGCGCATGTACGTGTATGGGATTCACACGACCTAATGCCTCCTTAAATCTTCCCACTCTCAGTTGCAGATGCGCAGGCAGAGCTAATGTGGTAAGATACCCTTCTTCAATTTCATTGGAAAATTCTCCTGTGAAAGGGTCCTCACTAACAGAATAAAAAAAGTCAGCACGGGCATACGGGTCAATAACGGACTCAAAACAAAACTCCACTTCGTTCAACACAGCATCAACATTATGTGAGCCGAAACTTCGATAAAGCCCCCGCATATCGCCAATGACACTGAGGTTGGGATTTACGGAAGGGGCTATGCGTGGTTGTATCGGTGGCGTTTGCTGTGGTTGCATTTCATTTTGGAGTTGCAAGAGCAAAAGCGAATCCGATTTAGTGCTGTCTGTCTGGGCTTGGATTTGCAAAACAGAAAACAGAATGAAGAATATTAAACTGATTATTTTATTAGTCATAAAATGAATTTTGGTTTAAATAAGTTTGTACACGGAAAAACCCGTGAGCATACTCTACGTCAACTGACGGAGCAAAGAAAATTAAACCAAATAGGGAGGGGCGCGAAGCGAAACAAAATAATCTGTTGAGGAAATTACTGGCGTTTCATCATGAGGAAGTGTGAAATCAGAAAAAGCAAAAATACTGAAATTGGGATTTTCGTCAACGGGAACAGTTAAAACAGGTATAGTGAATTCGCATATCGGGCAAGCAGGGTGTGCATGGTGAAAGTGTTTGTCAGTCCCTTTACAAGAGAAAGTGTTTTTATGAGTAAAATCGTGAATGCTTTTTTCTATTAGCGGGCATAGAAACAGCGCAAGCAGAAAAAGGGAGAAATATTTTTTAAACACTTTCATCAGTGGGTAAATATACAATATTTATATTTCTTGTTATTCTTAGTTGTGATGGTGATGGGCAACGAGGTTATGTCCCAACAGAAAAGTGCAGGCAATCGCTATGAATATTTTTGGGAATAACAATTTCATCGGGCAAAGATAGGAAAGTTTTTTGTTTTCATTTTTTTGTGTGCAGGATGGTTTGGCTCTTTTGACTTTGCCCCTGCGGTTGGCTTTTGTGGTTGGGGGCAAAGGCAAATGTGCCAAACAGTGTAGGCAAAAGAAATTTTCAAAAATGCGAAGGGTGGTTTTGTTTTCTTTTTTGTCTGTCCGCGAACTGCGAGGTTGTCTACGGAGCAAATGTTCCGATGTATTTTTTTGCTGTCAAGTTACCGCAACGCTGTCCAGTGCGAAACTGTCCCGATGTTTGGCTGTTTGTCCGCAAGTTTTTTTGTTGCAGTTGCTGTCAAGTTACTACGGAAATGTCTACGGAGAATTGTCGTTTTTCAGCATTGGGCATAACGTTTTGCGGGTTTAAGAAGTTGGCGATTTCGGAGCACAAAACTGTCTGCCAGCAATGAACTTAATACGAAGCACGAAACTTCATTTAACCACTGAACCGCCAATTTCTTAAACCCGCTGTTATGGGCTGGTTTTTATTCTCTCTTAAATCGTTTCGCGAGTCTTTCAAGATGTCCTTGTAAGTCTGTAATGTGTTTAATTATTTTGTCCCTTCTGTCATTTGAAATGTCCGTGTCCAATATGTCTGTTAGTTTTTTTATGCCTACACATATTGATTCGTAAACTTCTTCTGGTGTTGCTGATTGATTTTCCATATGATTATTTTTTAGATGCGATGTAAAGTCCACCGAACATTATAATGTTTAGAAGAATGATTACCGCAACGACTATGAGATTTTTCTTTTTCTTCTTTGCTCTTTGTTCTTCAAGTCGTGGAATCCATTTGTTTTTTAATGTCGCCAAACTTTCTTCAAGGTCTGTAACAATGTGTCTAAGTTTTGGATGCTCGGTGTCATCTTTCCTTTTTAATTTTTTCATTCCTTCTTCTGCTTTCTCAACGCACGCTTCTACAAATTCAAAATCTTTGAAGTAAGGTTTCATAAAATTTTTGTCTCCGACTTGATGCTGAATGGCTGTCACATTATGCTCGCCCAAAACACTTTTGATTTGCTCGGTTGCTGCTTTGATAATTTTCTCCGTTGTCTTTTCAATATCTTCAACATCGTTTGGAAAGGAAATTGAGTTGATGTTGTCTTTGTCGGAAAAATTTGAATCATTCATCCAAGGTTTTTGAGCGTTGTCGTGCTTTCGCTGTTGCTCAAGTTCATACTCAATTTTTTCCGCTTGTGCTTCTGCAATAATTTGGTCGCCTGTTTTTACAGGTTCGGAATAAGTGTTTGAACCTGTTGAAGAACCTTGCTGTCCTTTTTCAATAGCAGATTTAATCTGTTTTACCTCGCTACTTGTAAAACCGTTAGCGGAAACTCTTGTCCCTGCTGTGTAAAAATGGATAGTTGAATAACCGACCAATGGTGCGTCAACACTTACCTCTCCAATTTGATTGTATGGTAAATGTTTTGACTGTCCACTGAACAGTCCAGGAATTTTTATTGTCAAGCCGTTTTGCTCGCAATGTATTTCTGCTGGGAAAACTTTGTTTCCTTCTGAGAGTCGTGATGCTGTAAATTTCATTTTGATTTGGATTTTATTTGTTATTAATTTTTTGTCTGCCGATTTTTTATGACTGCCGGAAAAGTCATTGGAAATAGTCAGTCGCTAAGAACTGTCACACCAAATTGTCGGTGGTTCTCTTGTCTGTCCGCTATGTTTTTTAAACTTGCCCATAACGTTCCGCGCATATTGCGTTGTTGCCGATTTACGAAGCGCAAAATTGTCTGCCGAAACACAAAGCAAAGATATGAAAAACAAAACTCGATGCAAGATTGTAGCGGCAATAACGCAAATGCGTTGTTACCGCCTGTT
>JACRAM010000038.1 GCA_016213405.1 Bacteroidota bacterium | reverse complement strand
GTTATCACTTGCTTTTGCCTTCGGCTTCCTCCGCACAATGCCTCGCAACATTGCACTTGCTTTCAGCTAACACTTCGCGTTATCAACGTGTGTTCGGGACTTGCACCCTATAGTAAAAGAACATGGATGGCGCACAAAAAATAGCCACGACCTTAAGGTCGTGGCAAATGAATTATAAAAGAAGATGGGCTTCAGCCCAAACTTATTTGTTTACTACAATTCTTTTGACAGAGTTTCCAATTTTCAAAAAGTAAATTCCATTTTGAAGTTTTGAAACATCAATGGAATTTTTGCCAACTGCCAACTGCTGACTGCCGACTTTTTCTCCGAGAGTGTTAAATAGTTGAAGATTCTTCGCTTCGCTCAGAATGACAAATACATTTGTTGATGCTGGATTCGGATAAACAGAAACCTCATCTTCATTTTGAAATTCTGCAACACCATTGCCTCCCAGTGTTCCCGTCTTCATTCCGTTTCCGAAACTGGATACCCAGATTTCATTTGCGTTGGTGGGGTTAAAGAAAACTCTCTCGGGCTGTCTAAACGGATAACTCGCCACGTTTGAAAATGTGGGAGTGCCTGAATTGATGTTACTGCTCATCCAAAGTCCCTGTGTTTCGGTAGTCAGATAAATTTCATTTGCGTTAGAAGGATTAAAGGTGCAGGAAGTAACTCTGTCTAAAGTTGAGCCTGTAAGTTTTGTCCACGAAATTCCGCGGTTGGTAGTTTTGTACAAACCTCCCAAGCCGTTCGGATTTCCACCCCATCCGCTGAAAACTCCAACGTACCAGGTATTTTGATTCACATCATTCTGATCAACGACAATATCTTTTGTCCAGTATTTCATTCCGGGGTCAGTAACATCTGTCCATGAATTTGCAACAGGGTCATAAATAAAACAACCTGAACTCGCGGTAAAAGTTCCTGAAGAATTTCTTCTGCCGGAATAAGTCGCAACTAATTTCCCATCGTTCAACACAACCAAACATGCCGGATGTTTTTCTGTGTTCAGAGGATTAGGTAAAAGCGTCCAGGTAGAAGACGCGAGTAAATTTAAATTATCACAACGATAAACTCCGCCAAGTCCTGTTCCTCCACCATAGTGAATCACACTTGCATACGCGCGGTTCGGATTGTTCGGATCCAACGCAACCCAGAAAACAGGATGACCGAATGAATGAATCTGTGTCCATGTCAAACCGTTATCGGTTGAGTAAACAATTTTTCCGCTGGCGTCATTCGCATCCAACTGTGCATCTTGCAATCGCGTGCTCTGATACATATCGTGAATGCCTGAAGTGCCCGCGTATAAAGTTCCGTTCGCTCCTTGCGCAACGCGGTAAGTTGAGTTCACCGAATTTCCCGTGTAATTGAACGACCAGGCATTTCCTCCATCAGTAGAACGAATCCCCCCTATGTCAGAATAGCTTGCCCACATATTATTTGCTGCCGCAAGAAAAAATACTTGCCAGCAAGTTGTGTTTTCCATTCCGATGCTGTTGTAATTTGTTTTCTTGGGAGTGGGCGCGCCTGCCGGATGTTCATTCGAAGTATTTACATACGCCTGCTTCCATGTTACTCCACCATCATTTGTTTTGTGACAAAATCCAAAATCGCCAAAAATAACTTCATCTTTATTCGTTGCGCTGACATCAAACCCAAACGGGCATTCTCCCCAGCTCCAATCTTTGTCCCCCTGATATCCGCTCCAGCCAGTGATAATATTCTGATTATTGTTTGTGTTGAACACCTGAGCCCATGCACCTCCTGCATTTACAGTTTTCATAATCTCAGGATAAGAAGTGCGGCTTCCGGCAAGATAGGCGGTGTTAATGTCATTCTCCGCCATGTCAACATACATTATTTCATCTGTTCCCGGAGTGATGCCTGTCATTTTGGAAACCCATTGCGTGCTTCCGTAATCGCAGGAATAAACTCCAGCCAAAAACCCGCTGTAATCACTTCCTACCAAACCCACATACATATTCGCAGCGGTTCCTGTTGTACAGAAAAATCTTATGGTGGCTCCCACCTTGGCTCCTGTGAAAGAAAAAATTGCTTCGGCTGCCGGAATGCCTGTGATAGAAGCGGTACTCCATGTTCCTCCGCCATTCGTGGAAATTAAAACGCCATCATTGGTTCCGATGTAAATATTTAGTCCGTCAAAGAAAACTCCGCCCACAATATTGCCAGAACCTCCATTTATCGCGGTATGAATTAACGTGAAAGAAGTTCCACCGTTATTAGAAAAATAAATTTCTCCATAAGTGGAAATGATAATGCGCGAGGGCGTGGAGTAATCAACATGAATCGTATAAACATCCTGCGAAGGGTCGGGATTTCCAGAAACCAGCACCCATGTTACACCGTTATCCGTGCTCGTTACAGGTGTGCCTATGTCGTTGACGTAACTTATTGCGTAAAGAAGATTAGTAGTGGAAGTGAAACAAACTTTTGCATTTTGTCCTCCCATGAATTCAGAAAAGTGCACCTGCGAGTAAGTGAGACCGAAATCCGTAGTGTGAAAAAGTTCGCTCATATCGCAGGCGATGTAATACTCGCTGGTGTTTGCGGGATTAATGCTGGGTGAAAACAGCGCGCCTCCTCCGCCTACTCCGCGTGCTGACCAAGAAGTTGGTTGTGCTAGCAAATAAAAAGTAAAAAGTAAAAAGACAAAAATGGAGAGTGCAAATTTTTTCATGTTGGTAGTGTTATTTGTTAAATGAAGTTATTTAGAGCCATACCTTTGTTCCTTCCGAACAGTTTTGGCAAATATCAATTTCTTTTCTTGATTTCAAAAGCGCTGAACGAAATTTTGTGTACGAGCCGTTAAACCAAATTTCTTTAAATGTTTTTTCATTCAGATTTCCCAGCAGGTGTTTGGCGTCCTTATCAAAACAGCAGGGAACAATTTTGCCGTCCCATGTGATTACGCAGGAGTGCCACATGCGCCAGCAAGAAGCCAAGCCCCCCTCATTCCGCCCATTGGGGGGAAGATAGGTGCCGTCTTCCCTTTTTTTGTAACGAGCAAATTCTTCCTTGATTGGAATGCGTTCATTTCCTTTCTCGTAATCATATATCTGCGCGGATTTTATTTTTACTTCGTCAATACCTAATTTTTTTCCGAGTTTTTTTATTTCTTCTACTTCGTGTTCGTTCTGACGGAAAACTACAAACTGAAAAACAACGTGAGGGGTTTTTGATTTTAATTCTTTTTTCCACTTCAAAATTTTTTTTGTGCCGTCAGTCACTTTTTGCAGATCGCCACCGATTCTGTATGACTGATAAGATTTTTGTGTAGTGCCGTCAATGGAAATTATCAAACGGTCTAATCCTGATTCAACCGTGGCTTTCGCGTTCTCATCATCCAAATAATGTGCATTGGTACTTGTGGAAGTGTAAATATTTTTCTGCGAAGCATATTGCACCATCTCCAGAAATTTTGGATTCAGATACGGCTCGCCCTGAAAATAAAATGTGAGGTAAAAAATTTCTTTGTGGAGTTCGTCAATCGTTTTCTGAAAAAAGTTTTCATCCAGCATTCCTGTTGGACGCGAAAAACTTCTGAGTCCGCTCGGGCATTCGGGACAGCGTAAGTTACAACTCGTGGTCGGCTCAATCGCAATACTGATGGGCGAACCCCACTGGTGAGGTTTCTTCGTCCACTTTGAATAACAATATCCCGCGAGAACTTTTCCAGCGTTAATTCCTCTTCGGAAAGTGAATTTTGAAAGAAGGTTGAGAGAATCCATCAGCGAAGTACGAATTGTTTACGAATATACGAATTACCAACATCAAACGTCTACCCTTCAACCTCTCACGAATTATTATCTTCGCAAACTATGTGGAAAACGATTGCCCGCTATATCCTTCGCAACAGAATTATAATCACGGTTGTTCTTGCGGGCATTACTGTTTTCATGGGCTGGCACACGAGCATGGTGAGGATTCAATACGAACTTCCGAAACTTCTTCCCGACAGCGACAGCACGAGCATTACGTATGATAATTTTAAAAAACTTTTCGGCAAGGACGGAGCCGTGATGGTCATCGGCATTGAAGACAGCAATTTATACCAGTTGAAAAAATTTAACGACTGGTATGACCTCACCTATCAAATAAAAAAAGTAAAAGGAATTCAGGAAGTCGTTTCTGTTGCGCGGCTGAACAATCTCACAAAAAATGATTCGCTTCACAAATTTGAGTTTAATCCGATCATAAATCAAAAACCAAAAACTCAGGAAGAAACTGACAGCTTGAAAAATGTAATAGAGAATCTTCCCTTCTACGAAGGATTTCTGTATGAGAAAAAATCCGGCACGCAGATCATGGCGATTACGTTCAATACTAAGGAACTTGATTCAAAAGACCGTCTTGCCATTGTTGACACTATCCGCAATCACGTAAATGATTTTCTTGCCAAGCATTCTGAACTAAAAACAAAAGTTCATTTTTCAGGGCTTCCGTACATCCGCACAGAAATCGCGCGCACCATTCTCCACGAAATGCTTTTGTTCATGGGGCTTGCTCTTCTTGTCACCACGATTGTTCTGTTCCTTTTTTTTCGTTCGATACTTCCCGTTTTATTTTCCATTCTTGTAGTTTGCGTAGGCGTAACATGGTCGCTTGGATGCATTCATCTTTTCGGCTATCAGATAACGAGCATTTCAGGATTGATTCCTCCGCTTCTCATTATCATTGGAATTCCTAATTGCATTCTGCTTCTGAATAAATATCACATTGAATTTTCCCGCCACAAAAGCCAGGGGCTCGCGCTTGCAAGGATGATAGAAAAAATCGGCATTTCTCTTTTTCTTGCGAATGTTACTACTTCCATCGGTTTCGCTGTGTTTTGTTTCGCCAAAAGCAAAATACTTTTTGAATTCGGATTGGTTGCTTCCCTCAACGTGATGGCGACCTATGTTATTTCCATGCATCTGATTCCTATCATCTTTAGTTTTCTGCCGGCTCCGCACGAAAAACATACAAAACATCTTTCACGAAAATTTCTCGCTAAAGTTTTGGAGACTATTGATTACTGGGTTCATCATCACCGAAGAATTATTTACGCAGCTGTAACTATCATCGTTCTGATTTCTATTTACGGAATCACAAAAATAAAAGTGCTCGGCTATGTGGTGGATGATTTGCCGGAGAAGCATCCGATTTACAAGGACATGAAATTTTTTCAGGAGAAGTTAGGAGGTGTTCTTCCGTTTGAAATTGTGGTGGATGGAAAACGGGAAGGCATCGCGCTGAAGGACAGAACGCTGAGAAAAATAAATAAACTTCAAAAACTTTTATCGCAGTACGAAGAATTCACCCGCCCGCTTTCGATAGTAGAGGCGATAAAATTTTCCAATCAGGCGATGAATGACGGAAAGAAAAAGTTTTACATCCTGCCGGGAAGTTTAGACCTCGCCAAGATTGCGGATTATTCTTCCTCTGCGAAAGAAAAGCAAGACCGCTTCCGGGCGTTCCTTGACAGCACGAAAAGATATACGCGCGTTAGTGTTCAGATGGCAGACATCGGTTCCATAAAAATGAAAGCTCTTGTAAAAGAACTTCGCCCCCTCATTGATTCTGTTTTCAATTTTGATTACGATGAAAATAAATGGGCTGCCGATAGTTTGCGATTCAATGTTGCTGCCACAGGAACAAGTATGATGTTCATGGAAGGAAATGGATTTCTCGTTCAGAATTTATTGGAAAGTGTTTTGCTCGCCATCGTTCTGATTGCGCTGGTGCTTTACACGCTCTTCATGTCGCCAAGAATGATTTCTGTTTCCGTTATTCCGAGTTTGGTTCCACTTATCATCACAGCAGGACTGATGGGTTTTTTTGACATTCACCTCAAGCCCAGTACGATTTTAATTTTCAGTATTGCGTTCGGAATTTCCTCTGACGGCACATTATATTTTTTAACGAAATACCGCCAGGAATACAAGCATTTCCCCAACAGCATTTCTAAATGCGTTTCGCTAACCATCAAAGAAACAGGCGTGAGTATGATTTATACTGCTATCATTCTGTCCTGCGGATTCGGAATTTTTACCGCCTCCAGTTTTGGCGGAACTGCCGCGCTCGGTTTATTAATTTCCATAACTTTGTTTATGGCATATTGTTCAAACCTGATTTTGCTGCCTTGCTTTTTGCTTTCGCTTGAAAAACGATTAACAACGAAAGCTCTTTTGGAAACTCCGATAATTGAAGTGGAAGATGACGAAGACGAAGATGATGAAAAATAAAAAGCCCCACCCGACCTCCCCATTAGGGAGGAGAAGGAAAAGGCAAAACAAAAATGAACGACAATAAAAATAATAACACCAACAAGTTCTTCCCAACGGGGAGGATTTAGGTGGAACTTATGAAAGGAATAATTCTCGCAGGAGGTTCAGGCACGCGGCTTCATCCGCTCACTCTTGCTATTAGCAAGCAACTCATGCCGATTTACGACAAGCCTATGGTTTATTATCCTCTTTCGGTTTTAATGATGGCGGGAATAAACGAAGTGCTTATCATTTCAACTCCTCATGATTTACCGAGCTTTCAGAAACTTTTAGGCGATGGAAAAAATCTCGGATGTAAATTTGCTTATGCTGAACAAAAAAATCCCAACGGGCTTGCACAGGCATTTGTGATTGGAGAAAAATTTGTTGGCAAAGATTCTGTAGCGCTTATTCTTGGCGACAATATTTTTTACGGAGGTGGTTTGGGAAGATTGCTCAAGCAATACCAGAACCCTGAAGGTGGAGTTGTATTTGCTTATCATGTTTCTGACCCTGAAAGGTATGGTGTTGTTGCGTTTGACAAAAAAGGTAAAGCAATTTCCATAGAGGAAAAACCGCAACAGCCAAAATCAAATTATGCGGTGCCCGGATTATATTTTTATGATAATTCCATAATTAAGATTGCAAAAAACCTTAAGCCAAGCGCTCGCGGGGAATACGAAATCACAGATGTAAACAAAGAATATTTAAAGCAAGGAAAACTTAAAGTTGGAATTTTGGATCGCGGAACCGCCTGGCTTGACACAGGAACTTTTTCATCACTGATGCAGGCAAGCCAATTCGTGCAGGTAATTGAAGAAAGGCAGGATTTAAAAATCGGATGCATCGAAGAAGTCGCTTACCGTATGGGGCACATCAATAAAATTCAATTAAAAAAACTTGCAGAACCTCTGATGAAAAGCGGATATGGAAAATATCTTTTGAAAATCGCTGAAGAATAGCATGATCCGAAAAATCTTAATTACAGGCGGAGCCGGATTCATAGCGAGTTGTCTTGCTGAAAAACTTGCTGAGCAAGCGAAAAATAATATCGTGATTGTTGACGACTTAACAACAGGAGCTATAGAAAAAATTCCTCACTCCAAGCACGACAATGTTCGCTTCATCAAAGCTGATGTGAATGTATTTGATGACATCTCAAATATTTTTTTCTCTTTTCAGCCGGATTATGTTTTTCATTACGCGGCTGTAGTGGGAGTAAATCGTACGCTGGAAAACCCTGTGAAGGTCTTGAACGATGTTTCGGGCATAAAAAATATTCTGAATCTTTCTAAAAGTACCGGAGTGAAAAGAGTTTATTATTCTTCCTCCTCCGAAGTTTATGGCGAGCCGGTTGAACTACCTCAACATGAAGAAACTACCCCCCTGAATTCCCGTTTGCCCTATGCCATTGTGAAAAACATTGGCGAAGCGTATCTCAAAGCATATAAAAAAGAATTCGGTTTGGATTTTACAGTATTTCGATTTTTTAATACCTACGGGCCAAAACAAAGCAAAGATTTTGTGATTTCTAAATTCATTAACTGCGCTTTGAGAAATGCTGATATGGAAATTTTTGGCGATGGAAGGCAAACCCGCACGTTTTGTTTCATTGATGATAACATTGAAGCAACTATCAACGCTTTCTACAAAAATCTTTTTATTGACGATGTAGTCAACATCGGCAGCGATATTGAAATAACCATTCTTGAACTTGCGAAAACAATTATCAAACTCACTGATTCAAAATCCAAAATCATTCATCTCCCTCCGCTTGCCGAAGGCGACATGACACGCAGACAACCGGACGCCACCAAAATGAAAAAACTTCTCAATAGAAATTTTCTTTCACTGGAAGAAGGCCTGAAAAAAATTCTTGCCGACACACGATTCATCCTGAAAGATTAATTCTTCTTTTTTGTGATTGAAATTTTTCTGCATAGAATCAGCGAAGAGACAGAAAAACTTTCTGCTGAACTCTCCGTTCCGCCTGCTGAATTATACGAGCCCGCGCGTTACATGCTTTCGCTGGGCGGAAAAAGAATCCGCCCGCTGTTTGTTTTGCTTTCCTGCGATTTATTCGGAGGTAAGACTGACGATGCAATTTCTTCCGCTCTTGCGATTGAACTTTTTCACAACTTCACATTAGTGCATGATGACGTATTGGATAATGCATTGCTTCGCAGAAATCAGCCCACTGTTCATCAGAAATGGAATACATCTACTGCCATTCTAAGCGGTGATGTAATGCTGGTGAAAGCATATCAACTTATTGGCAGGAGTAAAATGTGCGATGCAATTCTTCCCTTCTTCAATAAAATGGCGGCAGAAGTTTGCGAAGGACAACAATGGGATTTGAATTATGAAAAACTGTATACAATTTCTATTGCCCAATATTTCAGAATGATTGAACTGAAAACAGCTGTGCTGATTGCGGCAAGCATGAAGATTGGCGGGATGATTGGAGGTGCAAACGAAGAAGATGCAAAAAACATTTACGAATTCGGAAAAAATACTGGCATGGCATTTCAGCTGCAAGACGATTTGCTGGATGTATACGGTGAATCTGAAAAATTCGGAAAGCAACAAGGTGGCGACATCATTTCCAACAAAAAAACTTTTCTCCTGTTGAAAGCATCTGAACTATCAAATCTTAATGCTTACAAAAAAGAAGAACTGACCCAATGGCTTGCCTTCGTTCCGAAAACTGAAAAAGATTCCGCGGAAAAAATAAATGCCGTGAAAAGCATTTATGATTTTACGAATGTGAAAAAAATTACTGAAGAAGAAATTAAATCCTTTCATCAAAAAGCAATTGTTTCGCTCGAAAAAATTTCCGCGCAAGAAGAAAAAAAGAAAGCGCTGGTTGATTTTACTTCTGCACTTCTGAAGAGAGAAGTGTAGTTTTATTTCTTCTCTCCTATAGGCATTTTAACTATTTTCGCTTCCCTTATGGCAGTTGAACAAAAATATATACGTAACTTTTGCATCATCGCCCATATTGACCATGGAAAAAGCACTTTAGCTGACCGTTTGCTTGAAATAACCAAAACCATTAACAAGCGCGACATGATGGCGCAAGTGCTGGATGATATGGACATTGAACGTGAACGCGGTATCACCATAAAGAGCCACGCGATTCAGATGGAGTATGACTATAAAGGCGAAAAATATTTTTTAAATCTGATTGATACTCCGGGTCATGTTGATTTTTCATACGAAGTTTCGCGTGCGATTGCTGCCTGCGAAGGAGCATTGCTTTTAGTTGATGCATCACAGGGAATTCAGGCGCAGACCATTTCAAATATGTATCTCGCATTGAATAATAATCTTGAAATAATTCCTGTCATGAATAAAGTGGACATGGATGCCGCCAAACCCGAAGAAGTAGCCGACCAGATGGTGGACATTATCGGATGCAAGCACGAAGATATTCTGAAGGCGAGCGGAAGAACCGGACAAGGCGTGGATGAAATTCTTCAAGCCATCATTGAAAAAATTCCTCCTCCAAAAGGAAAATCAGATGCTCCGTTGCAGGCGCTCATTTTTGATTCCGTGTTCAACACCTTCAGAGGAATTATTGCCTACTTCAGAGTGTTCAGCGGAGAAATAAAAAGGGGAGACAAAATAAAATTTGCTGCCACAGGAAAAGAATACGTTGCCGAAGAAGTAGGAATTTTTAAATTAAAACAAACCCCGAGAGATATTATAGAAACAGGAAACGTGGGATATGTCATTTCCGGAATCAAACAGGCGAGCGAAGTAAAAGTAGGCGACACGATTACGCTTGTAGAAAATCCTGCCGAACCGATACAAGGTTTTGAAGATGTGAAGCCGATGGTGTACGCAGGAATTTACCCTGTGAGTACCGATGATTTTGCCGAGCTCCGCGATGCGATGGAAAAATTGCAGCTCAACGATGCGTCTCTTACTTGGGTACCCGAAAGTTCTGCCGCGCTGGGTTTTGGTTTCCGCTGCGGATTTTTAGGATTGCTTCACATGGAAATTGTGCAGGAAAGATTAGACCGCGAGTTCAACATGAATGTGATTACCACCGTTCCGAACGTGAGTTATAAATTATATGACACAAAGGGCGTGATGAAAATAATTAACAATCCATCCGAAATGCCCGACCCCACGCAGATGGAAAAAGTGGAAGAGCCATACATCATCGCTAACATTATTACCAAAGTGGAATACGTGGGCAACATCATGAATTTGTGCATGGGCAAACGAGGCAACATAAAAAATCAGGTATACCTCACCACCGACCGCGTTGAACTTACATTTGAACTTCCGCTGGGCGAAGTGATTTTTGATTTTTACGACAAACTGAAAAGTATTTCCAAAGGATACGCTTCGTTTGATTATCACCCGATAGAATTTCGCGAATCAGAATTAGTGAAACTGGATATTCTAGTAAATGGAGATCAGGTGGATGCGCTCTCCGCGCTCATTCACAAAAGCCACGCGCATGATTTCGGAAGAAAGATATGCGAGAAGCTGAAAGAATTAATCCCGCGCCAGCAGTTTCAGATTGCGATACAGGCAGCTATTGGCGCAAAAATAGTCGCCCGCGAAACACTTTCTGCCATGAGAAAAGATGTTACCGCAAAATGTTATGGCGGTGATATTTCCCGCAAGCGCAAACTCTTAGAGAAACAGAAAGAAGGGAAAAAGAAAATGAAGCAGATTGGCAATGTGGAGATTCCGCAGAGTGCGTTTATGGCGGTGCTGAAGCTGGATTGAGTTTACGGTTTTCAGTCTACAGTTTACGGTTGGATTGTCATTCTGAACGAAGTGAAGAATCTCTTTTTTATTGCAGTATTATTTTTCTTACACCAAAATTTCCTTTCTCATCTGCAACTTTTACAAAATAAATTCCTCCATGAAGATTTGAAATGTCTATTTCATTCTTACCAATTGCCAATTGCTGACTGCCGACTTTTTCACCAAGAAGATTACACATCACAAGAGATTGCTTCGCTCCACTCGCAATGACGGTTATCATCTTGGAAGCAGGATTAGGAGAAACAGAAAATTCCATTTCATTTCCTATTTCATTCACAGCATTCGCAGAAAGTATGGCTTCCACTTTCAAATCATCAAAGAAAAATCCATCGTACTCAGCTCCGTTATCTGATTTGAGCATAAAGCGGATGAGCAGATTTTGGTTGGCGTAGCTATCCAAATCAACTTCTTCACGCACCCAGGGGAACATGAAGCCGTCATAAATGGGCTGTAGATTATCCTGATAGGCATTGCCGGGCTTGGTATATTTTCCGCAGAGAGCCGTCCATGTGTTTCCATTGTTATTGGATGCCATCACTTCTACATAATCAAAACGCGGTTCCACTTCCCATCGCGCGTGAAAAGAAAGCGTGGCGCTCACCGCTCCTGCTAAGCTCATCTGAGTTGTAGTTCTTATTCTTGTGGAATCATTGGTGTTGTAATTTCCGTTCGGACTGTCGGCAATAGAACCTGTTGAGGAATAATAAATGTTATTGTCAACTCCCCAACCCGTTGAAGATGTCCAGCCCGTCATGGAATTTCCGTTGCTGGAAAACAGAATGGTTGGCGTTCCGAAAACTTTTTCGATGGTATCGCTGTGTGTGTATAATCCGTTGTTTACTGAAATTATATATTCAAGCACTTGTCCCTGCACAGCGGAAGGACTTATGGTAAACGAAATGGAATCATTGGCTTCCTGCAGCATAGTGAAATTGGAATATGTTTTTGGCGCACCCACGCTTGTAATTTCAGGAGTTATCGGAGTAATGGAAACCGTGAATGTGGCGGGCGCATCCATTCCCAGACATTTTATGTTGTAATTGAAAAATCCGTTTTGCGAGGAAATGTATCTCGGTTCTTCATCCGTTGCCACTGCATGTTTCAACAGTAAATGTGCTGCGTGAAGATTCTGTGAAATGTTTTCCTTGCAAATACTCTCAATTAAATTCTGCGGAGGCCAGAAACCGTTTGCCGCATCGCCTGCTTCGGGAGTCATGGCGAAAATTTTCGCTTTCGATAATTGCTCACCGTACATCCAGTCGTCAGAACTGCCGTTCACCACATATTCCACTGTTTGATCGGCAGTTCCGTAGTTGTAGTGATTCTGCCAGGTTAAATATTCTGCATACTCTACAAACTGCGCGGAGTCGGGAGTGTAAATAGAGGGCTGATATCCCCAGGGATAGATTAAAAGATTTCCATACGTGTGATAGTTGAGTGTGAGTTTAAACTGGCGGGCGTTGCAGAAGTTCCGCAGGTTTTTGGTTTCGGGTTCAGAAAATCCGGCAGTGCCTCTGTATGTATCGGAAGAAGTGCTGGGAGAAGAACCATTGTCATCAAATCCCCAGTTGTAATCGTAATTTCTGTTCAGGTCAATTCCAAAAGTTCCGTCTCCATTATCTTTACGGTTTTTTCTCCACATACCTCCGCCTCCGGGGTCGGTGGTTTCATTGTATATATATCCGTCAGGATTTATACAGGGAACAAAATACATTTCAAGATTATCAACTAAATATTTTATTTCGGAATTTGTATTATAATTTTCCAGGAGATAATACATATACATAATGAGTTGCGAAACCGAGTTGGGTTCGCGCGCGTGATGAACTGCCGTGTAAAGCATTTCGGGTTCGGATTCATCTGCACTCGCGTTGTCAGAAATTTTCAGCCAGTAAACGGGGCGACCTTCAATGGTAAGCGAATCGAGAGGAGTTTTTGTTTTCACGAGATTCGGGAAAAGAGTTTTCATATTGTCGAGATGCCAGAGAATTTCTGTGTAAGTAAAATATCCGCCCATGCTTCCGAGCGTAAAATTTGCGGGTGTAGGATAATTGATGGTGGAATTGCATCCGTGTGTCAAAGGTTCGGGGGCGGGAACATATTTTTCGGATGAAGGATTGTTTTGTTCTCTGTAAAAATTCTGTACATCATCAATCTGGATTTCATACTTGAATCCTTTTTCTTTGATGATGTTAATTTCCTGTTCCGAGAAATCGGAAACAAAGAAAAATCCTTTTTTGCTGTCGCCATGGTCAATGCAAACTCCTGAAGCCGAAAGTTCTTTTAATCCTTTTCCGTCAGTAAAGATTTTAACGCGAAAATATTTTTGCTGCGCAATTACAGATTGCAGGTTACAGATTGCAAATTGTAAAATACAAAAGGCAATAAATGATTTTTTCATAAGATGAAATTATAGTGCAATGGTAGGAAAAGAAAAGAAGAAGGCAAAGAGAATTACTTGCTTTCTTCCAGCGTAACCTCGTAAAACTCCATAATCGGGTTGGCGAGAAGTTTTTTGCAGGCAGTTTCTGCTTTTTTATGAGCGGCTTCTTTGTCAGCGGCTTCTATCTCCAATGAAATGTGTTTGCCGATACGCACATTTTGAATTTCAGCAAGCCCGATGTTTTTCATGCTTCCTGTTACTGCTTTTCCCTGAGGGTCAAGGAGTGCCTTGAGGGGCATCACGTTTATTTCTGCTTTAAATTTCATAGAGTAATTATCTTTTTTCTGGGAACGAAGTTGCGAATCTTTTTACGAATTTTACAAATCATACTATGCGTCATTCGTAATATTCGTTTTTGAATTCGTTACTTAGTTACCAGAAAATTATTTTCCCAATTTCTTTTTTGAAACCAAATTATTAATAACTGATAAAACGATGTACAAAATTATTATTAAAGGAATACCTGCGAACTTTAAAATGATTAACAACACAAAAGCAAGAGTGAGAAAAATGTAACGCACTTTATTATCCGCCCATGAAAAGTTTTTGAACTTGAATGCAAAGAGGGAAATGGGAGCGATGAGGAGAAAAGAGGAAATAAGGGATAGGGAAATAAGGAAATAAGGATTGGTTATTATTTGCTTCATTGATTCACTAATTAAATTGAACTGTAATACAACGGGCAATGATGAAATAAATATTGTGTTTGCAGGAGTTGGAAGACCGATAAACATATCAGACTGACGCGTATCAAGATTAAATTTTGCCAGCCTGATTGCTGAAAAAATAGTTATTAAAAATCCGCAGAACGAAATAGGTGCGGCAACAAATACATCGGCTCCGCATGTTACCATAGAATGATTTAGCAATATAAATACTATCACTCCCGGCACCACACCAAAACTAACCATATCAGCAAGCGAGTCTAATTGTTTTCCGATTTCAGAATTTACTTTTAAAGCACGCGCAGCCATTCCATCCAGAAAATCAAACAGGCAGGCAATGCCTACCATGTAAGCACTCCAGATTAAATTTCCTTCAAAAGCAAAAACAATGGCAATACATCCGCAAAACAGATTACAAAGCGTGAAAAAATTAGGGATGTTTTTCTTAATCATCAAAGCCAAAGTTAAGAAAGGTTTTTTCCTGCGTATCTTCTTTTAATATCTTTGAATTTACCAATGAATACGAATATACCCGTACGGAATATTGTTTTTTTTCTGCTGTTTACGGTAATCGGTTTTCTCGCCTACAAAGATTGTTTTGGTATTTTAATGCCTTGTGACACGTACGGACAATTTTATTTATTTGAAAAAGGATTTATTACAGGATTTAATGAATATTCGCAAACTGCTGCTCCTTATTTTTCCGGGTATTCCATAGTATATTTTCTTTATCACTTTTTCGGATTAGTGCCTTCTTACTGGATAAGTGCGGGGATTTTATTGCATGCATTAAACACATTTCTTGTTTTCCTGATTGTAAAACTGTTTTTTAAAATATGCCTTAATCGCACGACAGAAACAGTTGCTTTTTTTTCAGCCCTTATTTTTCTTGTGTCGCCCTATCAGACCGAAGATATTCTGTGGTTGAATATCCGCTGGCTGTTTCATGCGAGTGTAGCTCTCGCTGGCCTTTATTTTTTTATTCTCTATTTAACAGACCCTTCTGTAAAGAAAGTTTCTGTAATTCATTTTTTGTTTCTGTTAGGAATTTTTTCTAATGAAATCACCGCCATTGTCCCCGTGATTTGCCTGGTTATTTATTTCTTGTTTCAAAAACTTCACAAGACAAACATGTCATTAAAAAAAGTTATTATTCAAATTATATTTATTCAGGTTCTGTTCATTGCACTTTATTTTCTTTTTTGTAAAATCCGGTATGGGCATTGGATCTGGCATGCCGGAACTTCGGAACACATTACACAATCAGGCAACTATGTAAAAACGCTTCTGAAATATTTTGCCAAATTCTTTTTATTCTATCGCTACATTCCCGTCAGCGAATTCGACAATTTGCTAAGAAGTTTTTCCTCAAATTATTTTTTGCTTTCCTTTTTATTCCTTGCTGTTGCTTCCTTTCTTGCTTTTTTCTTTATGCGAATAGTGAAAAACAAAAAAGAAGAAGGTTATTTTTTAATTTCAATTTTTATATGCTTCATTCTTTTTCTCCTGCCCATGCTCCCTCTTGATTCTTCTTTCCTGAAATATATTTACCCGGACAGATACGGTTACCTTGCTTCAGTTTTTTTCTACATTTTTGTTTCTGCTTCGTTCTTTTTTGTGCTAAGAAAATTTGCGTTCGCAGCCATGACCGGATATGCCGTATTATGCTGGGTCCTGCTGATGCAAACTATTCCGGTCTGGAACAAAGCAAATAATTATTGTAATCGTTTGGTTGAACAGTACAAGCCGTTCATAAAATATGATCATGTATATGTGTTGAATATTCCCGCTTACTATAAAGGGATTGCCGCTTTTCGTTCTTCGTTTGATGCTTCCATTTTTTTTACATACGATAAATCTCCCATAAAAAAAATTCAGGTAATTGCAGGTTGTTATCAGGATTTTGATTCGGATTCTATAGCGTCTGTAAAAACCATTGGCAATGAGATACAAGTTATTGGACCAAAGAAAAAAACTCCTTACTTCAGCACGGGTGGTGGGTGGGCAAAATCCTATGAGACGGATCAGTATAAAGTAACTTTTGATTCTGCAAAGTGCTCTTATTTGCTCAGATTTAAAAATGAAATTCCTCTAAATTCTGCTTTCATATATGCTGGAAGTGATAGCTGGAAAAAAGCTGAGTGAATAAACAATATATTGGTCGAAATTCTGTTACGCAGAAGTAGGTTTCCTTCAAATAATTTTTATCTTTATCTTCAGTATGAAAAACATAAAATCTTTATTACCTGTTCTGGCATTATTTCTTTCAAATATGCTTTCAGCACAGGCTCCAAAATACAGCAACGAGTTTCTTGCCATTGGTGTGGGCGGACGAGCGCTTGGGCTTTCCAACTCCTGCATTGCATCTGTGAACGATGTAACTTCAGGATACTGGAACCCGGCAGGATTGCTTGGTGTGAAAAATGATATGCAGGTGGGTCTGATGCATTCAGAATATTTTGCCGGAATTGCCAAATACGATTACGGAGCCGTTGCAAGGCGGCTTGACAGCAGCAGCGCTTTTGGCTTAAGCATGATTCGTTTTGGAGTTGACAATATCCCCAACACCACCGAACTGATTGATGCTTCCGGAAATGTTGATTATGATAAGATCACTCAGTTCTCCGCTGTTGATTACGGATTTATTATCTCCTACGCACGCACTCCGAAAATAAAAGGGCTTCGGCTTGGAGCAAATGCAAAAATAATCCGAAGGATTGTTGGAGATTTTGCAGGCGCATGGGGATTCGGATTAGATGCGGGAGCACAATACGAATACAAAGGATGGAAGTTGGGAGCAATGGCAAGAGACATCACTTCTACTTTCAACGCATGGAGCTACAACCTGACGCAGGAAATGAAAGATGTTTTTGCCTATACCAACAATGAAATTCCAACCAACTCCATTGAAGTTACTTTGCCTCGCTTGATACTTGGCGGAGCCAGAAAATTTGATTTGATGAAGGATTTATCAATGCTGGCAGAATTAAATGTTGATATGACATTTGACGGAATGAGAAATGTGCTTATTAAAAGTAATCCCATCAGTGCAGACCCGCACTTCGGGCTTGAGTTAGGATACAAAGGCATTGCATTTTTAAGAGGAGGAATCCTGAATATTCAGCATGAACAGGATGTAACAGGAAAAAACATTACAACGCTTCAACCAAATTTCGGAGTAGGCATAAAAATTAAACGCATCAGCATTGATTATGCAAAAACAGATATCGGCAATCAATCTGTTGCTCTTTATTCACATGTGTTTTCAGTGAGGCTGGATATCAATAAACAGTCGAAATGAAGAAAAAATTACAAGTTACAAATTACAAGTTATGGAAATCCATCCCTTCGGGACAGGTTAAAAAGATTGTGATTTTTTTTGCCTTTTGCTTTTCGCCTTCTTCTTTTTGCTTTTCTCAGCCACAGATTTATTGGAACGAGTGGATTAATTTCTCCCAAACTTATTACAAAATTCCCATAGCGAAAAACGGAATTTACCGGCTCGATTTTCAAACGCTTTCAAATGCAGGAATTAATCCTTTAACAAAGGATTCCCGCAACTTTCAAATTTTCTTTCGCGGACAGGAACAATACATTTATGTGGAAGACAAAAATGGAAATGACACATTAGATACTAACGACTACATAGAATTTTACGGGCAGAAAAATGACGGCTCGCTTGATTCCGTCCTTTATAAAGGCGATTTATATGACAAGCCAGTTCGGCAGCCGAATCCGTATTACAGTTTGTTCAACGATACTTCGGCATACTTTCTCACCTGGAATAATTTAACTGCCAACAACCGGATTGTGCCTGACACCGATACCGCCTATTCTTCGATTCCGCAGACAAATTATTTCATGAAAGAAATTATTATTGAAAACCATACAAATTATTATGCCGGAAAATTCACTGCCCAAAATATTAATTTTCCTGAATATCACGAAGCAGAAGGCTGGTCAGGTGTTGATTTCGATGAATATGTCCCTACAAATAAATTTACTGTTACTTTTAATACATCAAACACATGTTCTGTTTGTCCGCAGCAAACAGAAATTAAACTTGCTTTAATGGGAGAATCTAATGACTATGCTACTACTTATAATCACAAGTTTAATTTAAAATATAAAGATGTTTTGGGCAATTATATTTCATTTGATACCGATTCATTTAACGGGTACTCTCTTTTTGATTCGGCTTATTATTTGCCCTCTGCTACTTTTGGCGCATCAACTGAGCTGGTAGTTACAGCACTTTCCGTAGCTCCTGCTACTGCCAGCCGCAACACAGTTCCTTATGCAGTGATGAAATTCCCTCACAACATGAATCTTGAAAATAAAACTTACTATGAAATGTTCGTGCCGGACAATTCTTCTCAACAATCCAAATCCAATTTCAGTTTCACAAATTTTAATGACTCCAGTTCTTCCGCCTATTTGTATGATTTTACCAATCACTTAAAAATTCAGATGACTAATAGCGGAGGCGCGTATAAAGCGCTTGTGCCGAATGCGTTTAATGCTTCTGAAAAATTCTGTGTGGTGAAATCTGAAAATCATTTTTTATCCGTGCCGTCTATAAAACCGGTAAGAGGCACAGGTTTTTTTACTGATTATTCGGCAATGGCTGCTGATTCTGCATACATCATCATTACTCATAATAGTTTGATGTCGGGCGCACTTGCCTATCAAAATTACCGGGCAGATCCTTCCACTTCCGGAGGTGGCGGGCATAATGTGATTGTTGCTGACATTGATGAATTATATGACCAGTTTGCCTACGGCATTCCAAAACATCCGTTTGCCATTCGCCATTTTGCTGATTACTGCACGGATGTTTTTCCTTCTTTGCCGCAAGATCTTTTCCTTATAGGAAAATCCATTCAAACCGATCTTATCAGAAACAATTATTCAGATCCTTCAGGAATCAATTACGCAAATTGTTTAGTGCCCTCCATCGGGTTTCCCACCAGCGATAATATGCTGGTTGCTGTGCTTAACGGCAATCTTATGAAACCAGCAATTCCGTTAGGGCGTCTCGCGGCAAAAAATAATCCTGACATTACCAATTACCTTGATAAGGTGAGGAAGTATGAACATCCGCTGCCAAATCCCGATGAATGGATGAAGCATATTATTCATCTGAGAGGAGGAGATACTCCCAGCCTGCAGGGGGAAATAACCACTTATCTTTTGGGATATGAAACAACCCTTGAAGACACCAGTTTTGGCGGATATGTGCACACATTCAAAAAAAATTCTTCGTTACCAACTCAGACCGCGCCCACTGATTCAATTCGCGGATTAATAAACAACGGTGTTTCACTCATCACTTTCTTCGGGCATTCTTCCGCTTCCATATTTGATTATAATCTTCTTCCTCCTGAACAATACAATAATAACTCAAATGGAAAATACCCGTTCTTCAGTGCGTATGGTTGTTCAGCCGGAGATATTCATAAACCCATTCAGGACGGAGAAAGCTCCAGCGAGATTTATGTTCTTACGGATAAGGGCATGATTGGTTTTCTTGCTTCTTCCGGACCCGGAACCCCTCCTGACATGGACAAGTTTGCATCTAATTTGTATAAAAATATAGGAAAAGATTTATATGGCCAATCCATCGGCAAATGCATTCAGTCTGCTATTGACACGATTGAAGGAAACGGAACAGCAATGTATATAAACGCCACTTGCCTTGAAATGACTTTGCACGGAGACCCCGCCATTGTAATTCATGCAAGCAAATTACCTGACTACGCAGTAAATAATTCTTTAAATAATTCTTCCGTTTATTTTACTCCCGCTTATGTTTCCACCGATTTGGATTCATTTGATATGAATGTGATTGTCACCAATATCGGAAAAGCCACAAACGACAGCGTTAAGGTGGACATAAAACGGGTTTTTGTTGACGGAACTTCTGTTTCTTATTCTGATACGCTACCATATTTATATTATAAAGACACCGTAATATTTACTTTGCCCGTTGATCCCATTCATGGACCCGGCTTAAATAAATTTGAAGTGCATGTTGACCCTCTCAATTCAGTTGATGAACTGGATAATTTTATCAACAACAATATTATTCCTCCAAATGAAATTCCCCTGCTGATTTATTCGGGAGATATTATTCCTGTTTACCCGTATAAATATGCCATTGTCCCCAATGATACCATTATACTGAAAGCATACACCGCAAATCCTTTTGCTTTATCTGCTCAATATATTTTTGAAGTAGATACTACAGATTTGTTTAATAGTTTTCAGAAAAAAACTCAGTATGCAACACAAATGGGCGCAGTGATAAAAACACCACTGCCCGTAATTCTATCTTCTCTTCCTGACAGCACAGTTTATTTCTGGCGCGTAAGAAGAGATGACCTTGACACATTAACCTACCGGTGGAGAGAAAGTTCTTTTCAGTATATCCCGAACAAGCGCGGCTGGGGGCAGTCGCACTTCTTTCAGTTTCTGAAAGGCGATAAGTTCAGCTACATAGATACCAACAGAGTGAACCGGTCTTTTGATCTGGATTTTCAAACTCATGCCATTGAAGTAGGAACTTGCAATAGCACACAGGCGACAGGTAGCGTATATTTTAATATGGATGGGCAGGTGATATCATTTAACTCATCTGTTTCGGCTTTTATTCCCCATGTATTAGTTTCGGTTATTAATCCGATTACAGGAGTTGTTTGGTCTAATATCAACGGAAACGATTACGGAAGTTTTCCAATTAACCCCTGCAATCGTTTTGAATTCCTCACAAGTACTCCTTCACAGCAGGAAACACTCAGAACCTTTTTACAGGACAGTATTCCCTGCGGAAGCAAAGTGATTTTATATACAAGCGGCAATCATAATCTCGGAGATATTCTCGGAGGAAATCCGCTCACAACAAATCCCGGGCTGGTGCAGGCGTTTATGTCAATAGGGGGAACGCAGTTTTCCGCTATTCAAAATAATTATCCGTACATTCTCATAGGAAGAAAATGCGGCACTGCCGTTGAAGAACTCGGAGCGAATAGTAATACGGTCTCTTTTCTTTCCGATACACTTATGATAAAAAGAGAAAGCGGATATATTTTTTCTGAAACAGTGGGTCCTGCATCCAAATGGGAATCCATGCACTGGAAATACCGTTTGCCATCACCCGGTTCTCAGGATTCCATAAAAATAACCGTTATCGGAATAAAAAATAATGGCGATACCGCCACACTGATAAAAAATATTTCCAAAGATTATCTCGGTTTTGACATATATAATCTTGACAACACCATCAGCGCGGATACTTATCCTTATTTGAAATTAACTGCCTGGGTGAAAGACAGCATCAAACACATGCCCGCGCAATTAACCTACTGGAGAGTTTATTATGACGGAGTTCCCGAAGCATCGCTGAATCCTTTTAAGAATTATACATTCTATAACCCAAGCATTCAACAGGGCGACAGCATTAAAATGAGCGTTGCCATAGAAAACATTGGCGATTATGACATGGACAGTTTGTGGGTTGACTTTTGGGTGTATGATTCCAACAGGAGTAAAGTGCCTCTTCCTTCTGTAAAGCTCGCCCCGTTATTAGTTGACAGTTTTTTAATTGCAAATACAAAATTTCCGACTGTAAATCTCAACGGCATAAATATTCCGGGCGGATTGAACAGTTTGTGGGTGGAAGCAAATCCATTTAACGCGCAGCATCAACTGGAACAATATCATTTTAATAATATCGGCACCATTCCTTTCAATGTGAATACAGATAAAATAAATCCGCTCATGGATGTTACCTTTGACGGAGTTCACATCATGAACGGTGACCTTGTTTCGGCAAAACCAAATATTCTCATAAAACTGAAAGATGAAAATACTTTTCTTGCTTTGAATGACCCTTCTGATTTTGATGTTCGCCTCAAACGTCCGGGAAAAACAACGTATGATACAGTTTTGTTTGGCAGCAGCATGACATTTGAACCGGCAGTATTGCCAAGTAACAGTTGTAAAATAAATTATATGCCTGCTCTGCCGGATGGAATATATGAATTGAAAGTTCAGGCAAAAGACCGAAGCGGAAATAATTCAGGAATTGTGGAATACAAAATTTCTTTTGAAGTGATTAACAAGCCAACCGTCACCAGCGTTTTGAATTACCCGAATCCTTTTTCAACTTCCACCCGGTTTGTTTTCACGCTCACCGGTTCAGAGGTTCCCGATTATTTCAAAATACAGATTATCACCATCAGCGGAAAAATGGTGCGCGAAATAAATAAGCAGGAACTCGGTTGGCTTCACATCGGCAGAAATATTACTGAGTATGCATGGGATGGTAAAGATGAATTTGGCGACCAGCTTGCAAACGGACTGTATCTCTACCGTGTGATTACCCAGCTCGATGGCAAATCGCTTGAGCATCGGGAAACAACTGCCGACCCGTTTTTCACACAGGGATATGGCAAAATGTATCTGATAAGATAATTGCCTTTCAGATTTTACAATCTCTCTTTCTTTTACTTTTGCTTCGTGCTCAAATTCGACAAACATATTTTCATCTGCACCAACCAGCGCGAGGGAATGCCGGGAGAAAAACCATTCTGCGGAGAAACGCACGGAATGGCAATCGTGGAAGCATTCAAAACAAAACTGAAAGCAAAAAAACTCTCGGTTAAAGTTCGGGCGCAACGAGCCGGATGTTTGGATGTCTGTCATTATGGACAAACCGTTGTTGTTTATCCCGAAGGAATTTTTTATACGGGCGTTGAACTGAAAGATGTGGATGAAATCATTGAAGAACATATTATCAATAACCGCCCTGTTCAGCGATTGGTTCTGACTAAAGACAAATACTAATCCCCCTTTTTTCCCCTTAAAAGAGGGAAAGCGAAGTAGGGGGATTCTTTCATGACAGACTTAACTCCATATTTTAACCGCCTCGACATTCTAAACGATACCGCAAAACAAATCATCAAGGATTTCGGAATGGCAGGTTTGGAAATAAAATTCTCCGGCACTGCTGATAACGCCTATGCCGAACTATTTGCTCAGATTCTTCCACACATAGAAAAAATGCTGACTCATAAAAACTCCCCTCTCCTTCGGAGAGAAGCTGGGGCTGAGGCATTTTATAACCTGATGTATCGGATTGACATCAGCGAAACCCAAATCAAGAAAGCAGTTGAACAGGCAACAGATAAATCCTTTTCTGAAGTTGTAACCGATTTGATCCTGAAAAGAGAGTTGCTGAAAGTTATTACCCGAAAAAATTATTCGGCAGGAAAAGAACTGTAACTCATATGCCGCTGCAATCGCTAACGCAAACAAAATATTTATCCCTATCTTTGAGAAAAGATTCCGAATGAAAAAAATTCTTCTCTTACTCATCATCGTCATTGCGAGCGAAGCGAAGCAATCTAACTTCGCATCTGTTAATTTCTAAAATGAAACGCGCATTCAAATATTGTCTATTGTCTATTGTCTGTTGTTTACTTGCATTCTCTTCCTGCAAAGTCCACTACTCCTTTTCAGGTGCATCCGTTTCTCCCGATGTAAAAACCGTTTCCATACAAACTTTCAAGAACAACGCATCGCTGGCTCCTCCCACGCTCAGCCAGTCGCTCACCGAGGCGGTAAAAGATATTTTCACTTCGCAAACCAATCTCGGCATCGTTTCACAAAGCGGAGATTTGAGTTTTGAAGGCGAGATTACCAACTACATTACACAACCTGTTGCCATCCAAAGCAACGACCAGGCAGCGCTCAACCGCCTCACCATCACAGTGCATATACTATTTACAAATGCAAAAGATGAAAAGCAAAACTTTGAAACAAGTTTCGCCCGCTATTCAGATTATTCCAGCACACAAAGCTTAACATCCGTGCAGGAATCGCTCATAGAAGACATCAACAAGCAATTGGTTCAGGATATTTTTAACAAGGCGATGGTTAACTGGTAACAGCCGAGTCAATTGGTTGATTAGTTAATTAAGGAACAGCCCCTCACTCTACCTTAATTGACCAATTAACCAGTCAACCAATTAACTATCTAAGTTTGTACATTCGTAATTGACTTATGACCCGCAATCAATTTATAGAATACCTGAATTTTCCTGAGAAGTTGAACGGTCATTCCATTTCCGCGCTGGAAAAATTGGTGCAGGAGTATCCCTATTTCCAAACGGGAAGAATGCTGTACCTGAAAAACCTTCACAATCAAAACAGCATTGACTACGAAAAAAATCTGCACATCACTTCTGCCTATGCTCCGAGCGGGAAGGTGCTTTACAATTTAATCAAGAAAAAACCACAAGTCTCAATTCACAAGCATATGGTGAGCGAAGCCGAACCATCTCAAGAAATACAAATAGACAGTAGACAGTCAACAGTAGACAAAGAACAGCCGAAAGAAATTTTTCCAAAGTTAGAACCGATTGCTATCCTTCAGGAAATGCCAATGACTATTAAGGAAGAAAAGAAAGACGAATACGATGACCTTCAATTGCTGGAAAAAGAAATGCTGAGAGAAGCGTACCGCACTTCAATGACGATTGATATTCTTGAGGAAAAGTCTCAAGTCTCAAATCTCAAGTTCCAATAGAACCACAAACCACAAACCACAAACAAGGAACATATTCTTTTGGCGATTGGATGAAAGTAGTGAGCGGACAAACTCCCGCTTCTGCGATTGAGCAAAAAGTAAATCAGCAAAAGCAAACGAATCAGCTCATTGATAACTTTCTCCTTGACCAAACGGCTAAATCGGCTCCCAAACCCAAAGCCGAATTCTATTCTGCCGAAGCCATGGCGAAAAAAAGCATTAAGGATGATGAAACCTTCGTTTCCGAGACGCTTGCCACCATCTATTTAAAGCAAGGCAACCTCCCGAAAGCCCTCCGTGCCTACGAAATTTTGCTTGTGAAGCATCCCGAAAAGATTCATATATTCGCTCCCCTTTTAGAGAAAATAAAAAAACTCTTGGAGGATCAGAAAAACAAGTAATAACTAAAAACTTTTCGGGATATGGCTACTTTTCTTTCCATCCTTATTATTATCGTATGCGTTCTTCTCACTTTGATTGTTCTCATTCAGAATCCAAAAGGTGGTGGAATCGCGTCAAACTTTATGTCAACCAACACATTCATTGGCGCAAAACAGCAAGTTGAGCTCATCGAGCAAATCACTTGGGGATTTGTTGGCGGACTTGTAGTGCTGTGCATAGCGTTTGCAGCAATTGTTGGAAACGGTGCCGGAAAAACTGAAACCAAAGAATCCATTGTTGGGAAATCTGAAATGCCTATGCCTGGCAACGGAGCTCCTTCTATGCCTGCTCAGCAACAGCAAGCTCCGACTCAGCAACAACCGAAGTAAGCCATCCTGTCATCAGAAATTCTGACATCGGTTGTAAATAAAATATTAATCAGGAAAAATTGTCCGATAAGAAAATAAAAAAGCCTTTGGCACTATAACTGACAAAGGGGACGTGAAAAAGTAAAAATAAAGTTCACCCCGTAGGATAATCCCGTTGAACAGCGGAGTGAAATAAAAATTAAAAACAATATCCAACGGGGTAAATCAAATAAAACAAAACAAAACCATGGCAAAAGTAAAATTTCAACCACAGGGAGACAGAGTTCTCGTTGAAGCAGCTCCCGCAGAAGAAAAAACCGCTGGCGGAATCATCATTCCAGACACAGCAAAAGAAAAACCACAGAAAGGAACCATCGTAGCGGTAGGTCCCGGCAAAAAGAAAGACGAACCCATGACCGTTAAAGTGGGCGACACAGTTTTCTACGGAAAATATTCCGGAACAGAAATCTCTGTTGATGGAAAAGAATTTTTAATCATGCGCCAGGATGATGTGTTTGGCGTGATTGGATAACACACTGTCATTCCGAATGCAGTGAGGAATCTCATTAAGGAGATTTCTCCCTTTGGTCGAAATGACAAATGCAAAACAAAAAGTAAAAACAATTAAAATCTAAAAACAAAATGGCAAAAAAAATAACTTACGATACCGATGCTCGCGATGCGATGAAGCGCGGTGTTGATGCGTTAGCAAACGCTGTAAAGGTGACGCTCGGACCGAAAGGCCGCAATGTCATCATTGACAAAAAATTTGGTGCACCTCAAATCACTAAAGATGGTGTAACCGTTGCAAAAGAAATCGAACTGCCCGATGCAGTAGAAAACATGGGAGCTCAGCTTTTAAAAGAAGTAGCTTCTAAAACAGCCGATCTGGCAGGTGACGGAACAACAACCGCTACTGTTCTTGCGCAAGCAATCGTAACGGCAGGTTTGAAGAACGTTGCAGCCGGTGCAAACCCTATGGATTTGAAACGCGGAATTGACAAAGCGGTTGAAGCAGTTGTTGCTGACTTGAAAAAACAATCCAAATCGGTTGGCGATGACAACAAAAAAATCGAACAAGTTGCTACTATCTCTGCAAACAACGATTCCACCATCGGAAAACTGATTGCTGAAGCAATGGCAAAAGTGAAGAAAGAAGGCGTTATCACTGTGGAAGAAGCAAAAGGTACTGAAACAACTGTTGAAGTTGTGGAAGGAATGCAGTTCGACCGCGGATATGTTTCTCCTTACTTCGTTACCAATGCAGATGAAATGGAAGCGGTATTGGAAAACCCTTACATTCTTCTTTACGACAAGAAATTGTCCACCATGAAGGAACTTCTTCCCATCCTTGAAAAATCAGCTCAGACAGGAAAAGCACTTCTCATCATCTGCGAAGATTTAGACGGTGAAGCTCTTGCTACTCTTGTTGTAAATAAAATTCGCGGTGCGCTGAAGATCTGCGCTGTGAAAGCTCCCGGCTTTGGCGATCGCAGAAAAGAAATGATGCAAGACATTGCAACATTAACTGGCGGAACCTTGATTTCTGAAGAACGCGGTTTCAAATTGGAAAACGCTGACCTCTCTTATCTCGGAACAGCTGAGAAAATCACCGTTGACAAAGACAACACTACTCTGGTTGGCGGTAAAGGAAAAAAATCCGACATCACTGCGCGTGTAAATCAAATCAAAGCCCAGATTGAATCTACTACTTCTGATTACGATAAAGAAAAATTGCAGGAGCGCCTGGCTAAATTAGCTGGCGGTGTTGCAGTTCTTTATGTGGGCGCTGCTACCGAAGTGGAAATGAAAGAAAAGAAAGATCGTGTGGATGACGCGCTTCATGCTACCCGCGCTGCCGTTGAAGAAGGCATCGTTGCTGGCGGTGGAGTTTCTTATCTACGCGCCATTGACGCGATAGAAAAAATGAAGGGCTCCAACGAAGACGAAGCAACAGGAATTCAAATTGTAAAACGTTCGCTCGAAGAACCACTTCGCATCATTGCTGAAAATGCAGGTGTGGAAGGTTCCATTGCTGTGCAAAAAGTTCGTGAAGGCAAAGGCGACTTTGGTTTCAATGCCCGCACCGATGTGTATGAAAATCTCATCTCTGCAGGCGTAATTGACCCAACCAAAGTAGTTCGTATAGCTTTGGAGAATGCCGCTTCTATTGGCGGAATGATTCTCACAACAGAATGCGTTCTTGCAGATATCAAAGAAGAAAAATCCGCTATGCCGCAAATGCCAGGAGGAATGGGCGGTGGAATGGATTACTAATAAATTCCAAGCAGAAAAAGAAAACCCTCGGCAATTGTCGGGGGTTTTTTATTTTTACTGCGTGAACAAGATTCTCAAAATCGGCCTCATCGGATTTTCATCCACCATTGGAATTGTAATTCTGTTAAGATTGATTTTTGGAATTTCTACCATCTATATCGCTCCGCTGGCGCTCCCATGGGGAATGGTAGTGATCATTGGCGCCATGAAGAAAAAATAATTATTCTGACTTTATTTCTGTATTGCAAGATTTATCTTCAAGGAGGGAAAATTTTGTTCCGAAATAATTATTGAAAACAATTCGAAAAGAATTAACCGGAGAAATAGAATCGTAAGCTGAATTTTTTAGCGTATCATCTGGTAAAAGACAGGCATTGAAAATTGTTTTTGATTCTTTTATTTGCTCCTCGCTTCCAAGTTCCGCAAAATCACGAAAACCGTGGTCGCCTTGTATAATAATAACTGGCTTTACTTCTGAATGGCTGAGAATATAATTTATAGTTTTCATCAGCTGCTGATTGGCGAATTTCAGCTGCTTAAGATATTTTTCTTTTCTTCCTTCCTCTGAGCATGCATATTCATCCGACATTCTGTTTCCGTTTTCATCATAGAAGTACGGATAATGTGGCATCATTACGTGTGCATAACAGAAAGACGGTTTTTCCCTGACAGATATTAATCGCATAAAAATTTCAGGATTGATTTCTGCAAGAGAAATTAATTGTCGGTGTTCATGAGTAATTCCCAGTCTCTCAGTCAGCAGAAAGAAAATTGTTCTGTCAAATAAATTTGTTTTTCGGTAAAAGGGGTCGGTGTAAAAAGCAGGAATATTTTTCAAATCGAAGAGAGATAAATTTTTTATTTCATACCCGTATGCCGAAAGCATTTCTGCAGTCGCACTATTTTTAACCATGTCATAGGCTTTCGAAATCTGAACCTTTTGCGCCTGTTCATAATTTTCAATATTCAGGTAAGACATATTAAGCGATGATGCAATGCTGAATGGAGTAGAGTTATAATTGCAATGGCTCTTTTCAGCTATGAAAAATCCTTTTGACTTTAAAAAACCTGCCAGTGTATCGTTGTCATAGTTCCAATATTTTTTTAAACTGGAAGAATTCGTATAAGAATCCAGAACGATGTAATAAATATTTCTTTGTTGTATAGAATCGGAATGGGACTGGATTTCGCTAGCTTTAAATTTATTCTGTAGTATAGGGTTAAATTCTTTATACGTGGCTGTTTTGTATATCTCAAACAGGAGAAACATAAAAAACACAAGGTTGAAATAGGTGTTTAACCTAATGAGATAACGTTTCGTTTTTTTAAGAAAAAGAAAAATACTAAAAGAAATCAGAAACATCATCCCTGTCAGCACTAAATGAAATTTTGAAAACAAAAATTTTGTAATAATTCCGCTTAGCGGTTTAAAATCAAACAGCCAATAATAAATATCAAAATAGTAAAATGAAAAGATAAGTATTGACAAAGTAAGGATGCCGGTTTTTATACTATCCTTCACTAAAAGTCTGCTCATTAAAAAACAAACTCCGGCAAAGCAAACTATGATCAGGGAAAATAAAATTACATCTTGCGCAGCAGGGAAATAAAATACAAATTTATTTCTGGCAGTATTAATTATAAATAGCGCTGCAAAAAAGGCAAGATATAAAAAAGGAGTGCGGGTAAGATTTGAAATCCTGAATTGCATCAGGTGCAAATCTACCTAATCTAGATTAAATCTTTATTTCCTCTTCATTCTTATTGTAGAAATGATATTCTAAAATATGGTGTGAGGATACGGGCTTCACATTTATGCTTCTTCCGTATTTTAAAAACCATTTTTGTTTTCTGCTCGGAATTCCTTTTGTGAAATAAGCTTCAATGAACGGGTGTACCGCAAGTGTAAGATTTTTCTGATTCTGTTCTCTCACCAAATAACTCAAATCCTTTTCAATCTGGTCAGCAAGAAGAATGCTTGATTGCACTTCTCCGCTTCCACCGCAGGAAGGGCATTTCTCCGTAGTCTTTTCTTTCACCTGAGGGCGAACACGCTCGCGCGTAATTTGCACCAATCCGAATTTACTCGGAGGCAGAATGGTATGAGTTGCAGGGTCGGTCTTCATTGCAGTTGTTAATTTTTCGTACAGCGTTCTGCGGTGATTCGGATTGCGCATATCAATAAAATCGCAGACGATGATTCCTCCAATATCACGCAGGCGAAGCTGGCGCGCTATTTCCTCGGCTGCTTCCAGATTCATTTCAAGCGCGTTTGAATCCTGATCTTTGTTTGAATGCGAACGATGCCCGCTGTTCACATCAATCACGTGTAATGCTTCAGTATGTTCAACGATAAGATAGCCACCTGATTTTATGTTCACGATTTTCCCGAAGGAAGATTTTATCTGCTTGTCAATTCCGAAATGTTCAAAAATGGGCATGTTTCCTTTGTAAAACTTCACGATGTTTTCTTTGTCAGGAGCAATCGTGTGGATATAGGATTTTATATCGTTGTAAAGATTCTGATTGTTCACATAAATTCCTGAGAACGATGCGTTAAGCATATCGCGGAGAATAGTGATGGAACGGTTCATTTCTCCGAGCATTATCTTCGGTGGGGTTGCGCCCTTGAGCGCTTGAAACATTTTTTCCCATTTGTCCATCAGGTCTTTAATATCGGTGTCAAGATCAGCAACAGTTTGGTTTTCTGCAACCGTGCGGATGATGACTCCGAAATTTTTGGGCTTGATGCTCTGTACCAGTCTGCGCAAACGATCGCGCTCTTCCAGTCTTCGTATTTTTTGCGAGATGGAAATTTTATCGGAGAAAGGAATCAACACTAAAAATCTTCCTGGTAAAGAAATATCTGCAGTGAGGCGGGGTCCTTTGTTGGAAATCGGCTCCTTCATAATCTGCACCAGCATGTTCTGGTTGTTGTGAAGCACCTTGTTTACCTTTCCTGTTTTCACAATATCCTGCTCATGTTTGAAATCACTAAGCAGGTGAGTGCCGAGCGCTCCGTTGTGAGCCATATTTGTGAATTTCATGAGAGATAAAACCTGAGGACCTAAATCAAGGTAATGCAGAAATGCATCTTTTTCGTAGCCCACATTAATGAATGCCGCGTTAAGACCGGGCATTATTTTTTTGACTTTTCCGAGGAAGATATCTCCTACAGAAAATCCCGCGTCTGAGTGTTCGCGGTTAAGTTCTACCAGACGCTTGTCGTGCAATAGAGCAATGACAACCTCTGATGATGTTGTGTTTATATATAGTTCGCTGTTCATTTAATAATAGTAATTGATTGTTGTGATGATAGAAAAACGGAAGTGAGATGAAACGAAAGAAGCGTGTGATTACACCTTCTTCATTAAAGAAAATTTCTGCTCGAAATGTTTGGAGAGATAAAATTCGGAGGATGGGTTAAATTTTAATCCACAACTCCACTGTTCCGCTTTTCCGGGGTTATTTTAACGCCCTTTCTTTTTGTGACGGTTTTTACGCAGGCGCTTTTTGCGTTTGTGAGTGTTCATTTTTTTGCGCTTTCTTTTTTTTCCTGATGGCATAGTGTTTACTTTTTTGATTGAGCCGATTTAGCTATCGGTGAAATCGTTAGTTAGATTGTTTTAATTTTTTAATGTATTCGTCAATATCCTTTATTATTAAAGTGTCTTTGACTCTTGTTTTATAGTTTTCGTAGCTCTCAATCGCTTTCTGCTTTTCTCCCATCTGAATGTAGGTATCGCCAAGGTAGACATACATGTCAATGTGCGTGGAATCAATCCGTAGGATTCGGTTGAAGCGTTCAATCGCTTTTTGAAACTGTTGCGAAGTTACAGAAAATAATCCAAGTTGGAGGTTTGCTTCAATGTTATTTGAATCCTTCTGAATTACTTCGCGAAGCAGTGTAATGCCTTTCATTGGCTGATTTCCGATCAAAGAAGAGCTTTCCACTATGGCTGTTCCAAGATTTGTCTTGATGGAAAGATTTTCAGGACTGAATTTGAGTGCTTTTTCAAATCCTTTAATCGCACCTATATATAAGGTAGCTTTCTTGTCACTCTTAATAAGCTGCGCTCCCTTAAGAAAATCATTTGCCGAAGCCAGCCACGATTGCTCATTGTTATCCGCTTCCGCTTTTTTCAAACCTGTTTCCAACCGGGCAAAAATATCTTTCTGTTCTGACGGAGCATTTTTCAGCGCTTCTTCAAATGATGATGTGAAATCAGAATTTTCTTTTTCGTTCTGCTTTGCTTCTGATTGTATTTTGGGAGCGAAATACAACAGTGCAGCCAAAACGACTGAGAGAAGAATTATGAATTTTTGTTTAGAGGAAATCAAGGGATGAACTAATCTTCTTTTACTGGCTGGCTCTTTTTGAGTCTGTTGCCAAATGATTTTGCGGGCTTGAATGCGGGAATGTTATGAGCGGGAATCATGATGGTGGTGTTGCGCGAAATAATCCTGCCTGGTTTTTTGGCGCGCTTCTTTATATATAAGGTTCCGAATCCGCGGAGGTAGACATTTTTGCCTTCACACATGGAATTTTTCACCACACTCATGAACGCCTCCACAATCGCCATAGTTTCTTTTTTCTCCACTCCTGTCTTTTCTGAAATCTTTGCAACAACATCTGCTTTGGTCATAAAAGAAATTTTACGTTGGACAAATATAAGATTTATCTCTTAAACTATCCTACTTTTGTACCTGATAAATAACCACTTAGCGCATTTTTATGGATTTTTCGAAGACAATAATTAAATGGTATGATAAAAACAAGCGCAACCTGTCTTTCCGAAAAACAAAAGACCCCTACCGAATTTGGCTTTCAGAAATAATTCTTCAGCAAACCCGCGTGAGTCAGGGGCTTCCTTATTATGAACGGTTTGTTCAGCTATTCCCGACCATTCATCATCTCGCCAAAGCAAAAGAAGATGTGGTGATGAAAGTCTGGCAGGGACTAGGGTATTATACACGGGCGAGAAATTTACATCACACGGCAAAACATATCAGCACTAAACTGAAAGGGAAATTTCCAAACGAGTTTGACGAAATAAAAAAACTGAAAGGCATTGGCGATTACACCGCTGGAGCTATTGCTTCGCTGGCGTTTAACAAACCGCATGTGGTGGTGGATGGAAATGTTTTCCGTGTTCTCTCAAGATATTTTGGAATAAAAACCCCCATTGATTCTTCAGAGGGAAAAAAGGTATTTAAGAAGAAAGCAGAAGAACTGCTTGACAAAAAAAATCCAGGCACATTTAATCAGGCAGTGATGGAGTTTGGCGCACTTCAATGTGTTCCGCAAAATCCTGATTGCGGAAAATGTTCGCTGAAAAAATCCTGCATCGCTTATTCAAAAAACCTTGTTGGTGTTCTTCCCATCAAATCTAAAAAAACAAAAATCCGAACACGCTACTTTAACTATCTCGTCTTTCGCAATAAGGGAAAAATCCTGATAAGAAAACGAACAGAAAACGATATCTGGAAAAACCTTTATGATTTTCCGTTGGTAGAGACAAAAAAAGAAATGAAGCCCATCCCCCCCGCCCTTCCCAAAGGGAAGGGAGAAAATAAACTGCAAGTCCTTCCTTTCGGGAAGGATTTAGGATGGGCTATTCCTTCACAACCCTTCAAACATGTGCTCAGCCATCAGGTCATTTTAGCGCGGTTCTGGGAGGTAAAGAAATCAGGTAATAATAATTTTTTTACAAACAGGGAATCAACTTATATAAATGAAAATCAATTACATAAATATGCTTTCCCTCGTCTTATAGTGCGATATTTTGATGAAAAAATTGCCTGAAATCGAGCCTCTTAAATTTTGAAAGCTCCTTTTATTTTCTACCTTTGTCAATCGTTTTTAAACAAACAAAATAAATCTACAAACTATGGGAGGAGTTAACAAAGTAATTCTTTTGGGAAATGCAGGAAAAGACCCCGACATCAGGCATCTGGAAGGAGGTGTAACTGTTGCGAGTTTCCCATTGGCCACCACCGAATCATTCAGAGACAAAAATTCCGGTGAGAAGAGAGAGCAAACCGAGTGGCACAATATTGTTATGTGGCGCGCACTTGCCGAGAGCGTTGAGAAATCAGAACTCAAAAAGGGCGACCGCGTTTATCTTGAAGGTAAAATAAGAACACGTAAGTGGCAGGATAAAGAAGGCAATCAACGTTTCACAATTGAGATTGTTGCCGATACTTTTACGATTATAAACAGGAAGCGAGATAAAGAAGGAGAAAATAACCATGGCGCAACTACAGAAGCTCCCGCTGTAGAAAGTGCCGGCTCAGATCTTCCATTCTAAATATTAGATTACACTGATACCGGAAAGATTACACCGATAAATAATCTGTGTAATCTTTTTTTAATTTATCGGTGTAATCACATTTCAACATGAGTTTGCTTATTGCCCTTATCTGCACATTTATTTTTCTTAGCTTATCAGCCCTGATATCAGCATCGGAAGTAGCATTATTTTCTCTATCGCCAAAGAACAAGGAAGAACTGAGAAAGTCTTCCTCCTCTCGTGATAAAACAGTTCTGCAGATTTGTGATAAGCCGAAACGATTGCTCGCCACCGTGCTCATCGCCAACAACCTTCTGAACATTGGCGTGGTGCTGATTTCAGAAATCATCATGAAAGAAGAACTTGCATTCATTCAAAATCCGCTTGTAGCATTTCTCATACAAGTAGTGGCGGTAACATTTCTCATTCTTCTTTTTGCCGAAGTGATTCCGAAAGTTTTTGCAAACCAGCATTCTCTGAGCGTAGCCCGCTTTATGGCGTTTCCAATTTCTTTTTTGGAAAAGTTTTTATATCCGCTGAGTTTCCTGCTGATTAAATCCACTGCCTTCATAGATAAAAAAGTAAAAAAGAAAACTCACTCCATTTCAGTGGAAGATTTATCGCACGCGCTTGACCTCACCATTTCTGCCGATATGCCCGAGCCCGAAAAAAAAATTCTCAGAGGCATTGTGAAATTCGGCCAAGTGAATGTGAAACAGATTATGACTCAGCGTATGGATGTTGCTGCGCTTGAATTCAACTCTCCGTTCAGAAAACTGATGGAAGATGTTTTCGCTTCGGGGTATTCGCGGATTCCGATTTATAAAGAAGCGATTGACAAAATCTCAGGAATTCTTTCTGTGAAGGATTTACTTCCGTACATTGACAAGGAAGATGATTTCAAATGGCAGACGCTTTTGCGCGAGCCGTTCTTCGTTCCTGAAAACAAAAAAAACGATGATCTCCTTAAGGAATTCCAGCACCGAAAAATTCACATGGCGATTGTGGTGGATGAATACGGAGGCACTTCAGGAATCGTAACGCTTGAAGATGTGATAGAAGAAATCGTAGGCGAAATCAACGATGAGTTTGATGATGACGATTTAATTTACTCAAAACTGGATGAGCGCAATTATGTGTTTGAAGGAAAAATTTCTCTCAACGACTTATCCCGAAAACTCGCCATAGACAGCGTTCTTTTTGAACTTCCCACCGGGCGCGAAGCCGACACGCTCGCAGGGTTCCTCTTAGAATACACAGGCAGCATTCCGAAAAAAGGAGAAGAGGTAAAGTTTAAAGATTATATCTTCACCGTTGAATCGGCAGACAACCGAAAAATAAAACGGGTGAAGGTTACAGTTCCAGTTGCAGTATGAGTTTCAAATTTCAAGTCACAAGTCACAAGTCACAAGTGTTTTTGTTGTCTTTTTTTGCCTCTTGCCTACTGCCTATTGCCAACTGTTTTTTTTCCTCCTGCGGTTCAGATGATGACATTCCCTCTCCCAAGCCTTTCGCTTACTTTAGAATAGATTTGCCCGATAAAAAATATTCTGTGTTCAGCGATTCCTGTCCGTTTGAATTTGAATATCCATCCAACTATGCTGTTGTTCTTCCTGATACAGACGATCATGCAGAGCCTTGCTGGAAAAATATTCTTTATCCGAAATTTCGTGCGGAACTCAATCTCAGCTACAAGTATATTGAGAATGGAGCCAATCTTGAAAAATATCTTGACGATTCATGGACGCTTGCTACAAAGCATCAGTTGAAAGCCAGTGGCATGCCAGAAACCCCTATCAAACGAGACAGTGCGCAAGTGTACGGGCTGATGTTTGAGATTGAAGGTAATTCGGCTTCCAATCTCCAGTTTTATGTTACCGACAGTACCAACCATTTTCTTAGAGGAGCGCTATACTTTTTCGCGCATCCAAATTATGATTCTCTCGCTCCCGTAATTGACTTCATAAAAAAAGATGTGGAGAGGATGATTACTACACTAAAGTGGCTGCCTAATCCACCCATTCCATCAGGGAAGAGAAAAAAGTCAACGACTCCTTTGTAGGAGGAGATTTAGGGAAGGCTTTTTTTCTTACAACCTATCCTCTTTTCTTTATATTTGCAACCCAATTTTGAAAAACTAAAAATCATTCCCCCGATAACTCATTACTATGCAAAATAAAGGCGCCATTCGGATATTTGCAATTCTGCTCGGACTTGCCTGCCTCTTTTACCTTTCGTTCTCATGGATAACCAGAAAAGTGGAAGGCGAAGCAAGCGCAAGCGCAGAAACCTATGCAAACAAAACAGAAATAGTTGAACTTGCAAAGAAAAAAGCAAACGGAAATGCGGATGTTGAAAAAGCATTTCTGGATTCTGTGCGTGGAAAAGCAAAAGCCATCTTTTTAGATTCCGTAAGAAAACTTCCTGTTGACTTTCCTCTCTACGGCTCCATCTTTACCTATGAAGATTGCAAAGAACATGAAATAAATCTCGGTCTTGACTTGAAAGGCGGCATGAACGTTACACTGGAGGTGTCTGTTCCTGACATCATCCGAAATATGTCAGCTAAACCCGATGATGCAAAGTTAAATCTCGCTCTCGGAAAAGCCCGCGTTCGTGAAACACATGAGAAAAAACATTTTGCTGACATTTTCGCTGAAGAGCTGAAAAAGATTGACCCGGGCGCATCGCTCGCAAGTTATTTCCGCACCATTGACATGAAGGGAAAGATTGATTTCAACACGCCCGATGAAGCCGTGATTAAACTCATCAAAGACCGCGTGGATGAATCCATCGCCACTTCAGAGAAAACGCTTCGCGCGCGTATAGATAAGTTTGGTGTGTCTCAACCAAACATTCAGAAACTCGAAGCATCAGGCAGGATTCTGATTGAACTTCCTGGCGTAAGCGATCAGGACCGTGTTCGCAAACTTTTGCAGGGAACCGCCAATCTTGAATTCTGGGAAACATTTGACAACGAAGAAATCATAGGGAAACTAGTGGAAGCCGACAAGCGCCTTGCGGAAATTCTCACAGGAATAAAAGATACAACTGCTTCTGGTGACACAACAAAAGTTGATTCAGTAAAAATTGCTGCAAAGATTGATTCAGCAAAAACAACTGCAAAGACTGACACATTAAAAAAAGATGATACCACATCTGCTCTTTCAAAACTCGGACTGAACAACAAGGACACTGCGAAAAATACAGCAGCGCAGAAAGCAACTGAAGATACTTCTGCCATGGCAAAAGCAAAGCGTGAGCATCCTTTATTCTTTTTGCTTCAGCCGTTCATTGACCAGAAAGGCGCAGCCGTTCCAGGTCCTGTGGTTGGACGCTCGCTCATAAAAGATACTGCGAAAGTGATGTCTTATTTGCTGAATGAAAAAATTAAACGCGTGCTTCCTGATAACGTAAAGTTTGCATGGTCATTCAAACCCGTGAAAGGCGCTGAGTCGGTAACGCAATTAATTGCACTCAAAGTTACCCGCAGGGACAAAAAGCCCGCACTCTTTGGCGATATCATGACCGATGCCAGAAAAGATTATGACCAGAAAGGCGGTGGACGCCCGCATATTTCCATGACAATGACCGATGAAGCCGCGCAGACATGGGCCGCTCTTACAGGAGATAATATTGGAAAAAGCGTTGCCATTGTGCTGGATGATTATGTTTATTCATATCCTACCGTTCAAGGTAAAATTTCAGGAGGAAGTTCTCAGATTACCGGTGATTTCACTACGCGTGAAGCCGATGACCTGGTAAATATTCTGAAGGCAGGAAAAATGCCCGCACCCGCGCGCATTGTGGAAGAAACAGTAGTTGGACCAACGCTCGGTGCTGAATCCATCAACGCAGGATTCAAATCATTTGCCATTGCTTTACTTCTTGTGTTTGTTTTCATGGCATTCTACTACGGAAAAGGCGGAATGGTTGCCGATGTTGTTCTCCTTATAAATACATTTTTCATTATTGGCGTTCTTGCATCGCTTGGTGCTGTGCTCACGCTCCCGGGCATTGCAGGTATTGTTCTCGTTGTGGCGATTTCGGTGGATGCAAACGTTTTGATTTTCGAGCGCATCCGTGAAGAACTCCGCGGTGGAAAAGGTTTACAAATGGCTGTGGCTGACGGATACAAGCACGCCATGTCATCCATCCTTGACTCAAATGTTACGACCCTTTTACTCGGAATAATTTTATACGCGTATGGTTCAGGTCCGGTGCAGGGATTTGCCACCACGCTTATCATCGGCATTCTCTGTTCTCTTTTCAGCGCATTATTCATTTCACGCCTTGTGTTTGAAGGTTTGCTTGGAAGAAAAAGGGATGTTTCATTTTCCATTCCGCTCACGGCAAACGCATTCAAAAATGTGAACATTGACTTTGTGAAAAGAAGAAAATGGTATTATGCTTTCTCTTCGCTCATCATCCTTACAGGCGCCATCTTTTATTTTAATCACGGAGGATTCACCATGGGTGTTGATTTCAAGGGGGGAAGAAGTTATGTAGTGCGTTTTGATAACCCTGTGAAGACCGAAGAAGTCGGAAATGCCATCCGTAAAACCATCGGAACAAAAACGGGCGAACAAGTAAAAACATTTGGCGGCAACAATCAAGTGCGCATCACCACGGCCTATATGATTGACGACACCAGCAGCAATGCGGAAGAAATTGTGAAACAAAAACTGACTACTGCATTGGATCTGATAGGCAACAAATACGAAATCATTCAATCACAGAAAGTGGGAGAAACCATTTCGCGCGACTTGCGCAATAATGCGGTGTGGACAATTTTATTTTCTTGCGGATTGATGTTCGTTTATATTCTCATTCGGTTTAAAGGATGGCAGTACGGACTTGGCGCAACGGTTGCGCTCTTTCACGATGTGCTGGTGGTACTTTCCTGCTACGCGATATTTGACGGACTGCTTCCGTTCACACTGGAGATCAACCAAGATTTCATAGCGGCAATTCTTACGGTAATGGGTTATTCCATGACGGATACCGTAGTGGTGTTTGACAGAATCCGCGAATACCTGAATGACAAAGGAAAAGGCGCGTTAATACCGGGTGAAGAAAAAAACCGCATCATCAATTATGCGCTGAACACTACACTAAGCCGAACTATGATAACATCATTGATTACTTTTTTCGTATTGATTGCCATATTTTTCTTTGGCGGAGAAGTAATTCGTTCCTTCGCGTTTGCACTTCTTATCGGCATTGTCATCGGAACATATTCTTCCATCTGCATTGCCACTCCTATTGTAATTGATTTTGACAGAAGAAAAAAAATTGCACAATAGACAATATACCGAATAAGGATTGTATATTTTAATCATAATAAATCAGGGCTAAAGCCCGTTATTTATTTGAACTAATTTGCCACGACCTTAAGGTCGTGGCTATTGAAAACAGCAAAACCACTGGGCTTCAGCCCAACATAAACCCCGTAGGATATTGGATTTTATCCAACGGGGTAAACTCTTAAAACTTAAATACCATGATGCGTATTACTTACATCCTCGCTATTGTTGTCAGTCTCTTCTTCGGAGTGCTGATATTGGATTACATCGTTCGTGTGAACGCTGCAAGAAGCGAGCAACTTTATGAAATGATGAACAGCTATTCTTCAGGAAGCGAAGACAGCTACAACTCTTACAACAGTTATGACGATGAGCGCGACAACCGCCTCACTTCCGAAGCGGGCATGATGTCGCTTTTCTTCTTCCTGTTTTTTCTCGCGCTGGGAATTCTCACGCTCATAAAACTGAAAACAAAAACCATGAAAATTATTTCCATCATCGGATTAGCGCTCACGGTGATCATGTCTGCATGGAACGCGGTGATGATGGGCTCGCCCGGTGCAATTTCTTTTGATGAAGTGGGAATTGTGTGGGTGCTTTATGCTGTGGTTCTTTTAACCTTCTCCATTATAGGCACTATTCATGCTTTCAAAAAGAAAGCGTAATTATTATTTCTAAAAGAAAGGCGCTTCTGGATTTCGGAGCGCCTTTTTTATTTTGTGCCGTTACGAAGGAGGATATGCGCAACTGTCAAGGCGAGAAAATCAGTTGTCGGTGATTACTAATGGTTCGACTCATCGCTCACCACAAGTTTGTCTATTGCGATGACTTTATTGTCTTGGGTCAGCCGAACGAAATACAGTCCGCTTGGAAGATTGTCCCGTGAGAGAACAACTGTCTGCCCGCTGATGTTTTTTATTTGTTTTACTGTCTGCCCGTGTAAATTGTAAACCGTGAGAGTTGCGTTATGTAAAAGATTGTCTGTCTGCAAAGTTGTCTGTGCGCAAAAGGGATTAGGAAAAATTATAGTGGAACGATTAATGACTATGTCATTTATTTCAGTAACTCCATTTGGATCATATTCCCAAAAGTCTTTTCTATAGTTGCCTGATAAGTCAAGCCCAGTTCCTATATAGCCTTTATTGCCGATTGCAAACCCAGCCGCACCATCTCTTTCTGTTCCTGGAAAATCTGCCATTTGAATCCATGTATTTAAGGAAGAATCATATTCCCATAAATCTTTTTTCATGTAGGAAGGAGCTGTTCCATAACCTGTTCCAATATAACCTTTCGAGCCAATAGTGAAGGATGCAACATACTCACGATTACCTCCACCAAAATTTGCCTTTTGTGTCCAAACATTTGTTGTTTGATTCCATTCCCAAAAGTCACTATTTAATCCAGCACAAGATAAACCTAATCCAATATAACCCTTATTGCCAATTGAAAATCCAGCAGCACCCCATCTTGGACTTCCCGCAAAATTTGCTTTTTGAGACCATGTATCTGTCAGTTGATCCCATTCCCAGAATTCTGTATCAGTTTGTAAATTATTCCATCCTAAACCAACATACCCTTTAGAGCCAATAGAAAAACCAACTGGTCTATATGCTGCAACTTTATTAAAATTACTTTTTTGAGTCCAGTTATTTGATAATGGATCGAATTCCCAAAAATCATTATAATAAATACTTGTATCTACTCCAAAACCAATGTATCCTTTATTACCAATTGAAAAAGAGGTTGCTCTATCTCTTGGAATGCTTGGAAAATCTGCTTTTTGTGTCCAGTTATTATATATAGGATCATATTCCCATAAATCTTTGCAATATATTGTTGCAGAAGCGTCATTTCCTAACCCTAAATATCCCTTATTTCCAATTGAGAAAACAACAGCGTTAATTCTTCCAGTCCCACCAAAATCTCCCTTTTGTGTCCAAGTCCCTTGCGCATTTGTCTGAATGTGCGCAACTGTTAAGCCGAGAAAAACTGTCGAGATGTAAAAGGTCTTGTTCATTTTTGGTTGTCTAAAGTTAAGACGTAAAATATTGAAAAAGGTTGCATTGTCTTTTGTTGTTTGGGCATTATTGCTAATGGGTATCCATCCCTTCGGGACTCGTTATATCCACCATAAATCCCGTAGGATATTCACCCCGTTGGAAATTCTTCCTGCGGGGTTCATCCAACGGGATAAACATACACATTATCCACCAAATCTCCACTCCTTCCTTATTATAGTATGCCCTGCGCCATTTCCCGCTATGTCAAACTTTACTGTTCTGCCATGGTCTGATATGGCGTGTCATAAACCATTAAAGTTTGGCTTGCGCTATAATAGTTTAGCACGGGCTATTAAAGTTTGAGCCGCGCTATAATAGTTTGGCGTAAACTATTTTAGCCCGCGAGAAAATTTTAAGGATTTTGATTCCCCCTATGAGAATTACCACAATTTTTCTCCTGACTGCCAGTTTTTCATAGGGCGTTTTGGCATTTCAAATTTTTGAAAATCTTTTTCCGCAAACTATTAGACCAATGATGGTTTCTCATAGGCGGAACGAGGTGTTTCTCCTATGAGCGAGCGGTTTTCATAGGGGAAACCTTGCTTTCTCATAGGAGAATGGCAGGAGTTTTGTTACTATATGGCTTAATGCAATATGTTGGTTTTTCATAGTGAAAAATCAAAACAAAAACAAAAAAGAAAGAATGCAAATCTCTACCCGCAATGCAATGTTGAAAGCTGAACAAAGCGTGCCGTGAACGCCTGCAATATCTGATGGATGCAGTGTAAGTAGCGCAACTGGAAACTCTCCATCGGAACAATACTTACAGCAAAATGGCAATAAGTAGTGGTGTGAAACCGATCATTGCAGTCTTTAGTCTCAGTGATATTACTGATACGGGGCTGGTCGGCTACTCACAGGAGAAAATCGAAAAGCTCAAGGATAATCCGCATTATCCCGACCCGCTTCCTGAAAAGGATGCGATGGCAAAGGATCTTGGGGAATATATTCATGCGCTTGGCGATTCGGATGACGGCAGAACTGCCGACACGGAAATCAAAAATGAGAGGCGCGCTATTTTGGAGAACGCCCTCATGTCTCTTGGTCTCCGTTGCGCGCAGATTGCTGAAGGAAACCTTGGCGTGTTTCTCACTTCTGGTTTTGAAGTGCGAAAGCCCAAAGAATCCAAAGGCATTCTTCCTCAACCGGAAAACGTGGTGGCAAAAGAAGGTACTCATCCGGGTACTCTCTTAGTCATCTGGGATCCGGTGCAGGGCGCCCGTTGTTATGCGGTAGAAGTTACCGATAACCCAACGAGCGAGCAGTCATGGTCTCCTGTCAGAGTGGTGAATGGCGGTGTGAGCACTCGTTCCGAAACACGAATCATTGGACTTGCTTCGATGAAACGTTATTGGATACGGGTAGCTGGAGTTAACTTTGCAGGCGCAGGCGCATTCAGCGAACACGCAGTGCACGTTACACAGTAGGGCTCGACCCGGAGAATTCACAAGGTGAAGACGGACCGGGGAAATGAAAAAACGCCTCTCAGAAATGAGGGGCGTTTTGTTTTATTTAGGACTTACGCAATTTTGTATTTCTCTGTGAAACTCTTAAAACTCTGTGTTCTCTGTGTTAAAATTTTCAACACAGAGTTCACGGAGAAAAACAGAGTTTCACAGAGTGCGTAAGTCCTATAAAAAAGAAATAGGGTTTTATTCGTCCAGCAATTTTTTAATATCTGTTTTCTCTTTTATGTCCTTCATCTCTTGAGTGATCTCTCTCTCTAAGCCGCTGGCAGCATCTTTCATCTCGCGTAATCCCTTGCCGAGTCCGCGCGCGAGTTCAGGAATCTTCTTTGAGCCGAAAAACAACAGCACGATGAAGAGAATGAAAAATATTTCAGAACCGCCTACGCCAAACATCGGAAAGGTTAATTGTTAATGATTAGACATCTTTCATAATTCAAATAAAAAAAACATCTGCCACTAAATCACTAAAACACGAAAGAAACACTAAAAATTCTTTTGTGAAATTTTGTGTCTTTGTGTTTTTGTGGCATAAAATGAATTATGAAAGAAATCTAATATCAGTTAATCGTAATCTTTTATAAAGGTAAAAAAGAAAGAATATGTCCCATTCAGTAGGATTAGGGAGAAAAGTGGAATTACTTTTTTAGATTAAACTCCAGCATCACCTTCGTTCCCTTGTCTTCAAAAGCAACCTTATCGGCAAGATGTTTCATCAAAAAGATTCCACGACCGGTGGGTTTTTCAATATTCTTTGGATCCGTGGGGTCGGCAAGATTGGTGAAATCAAATCCTGTTCCTTGATCTTTGATGGTAAAATACAACGTGTCATTCTTTACCTTGAAAGTAATTTCAATGTTCTTGTTGGGGTTGGCTTTGTTTCCGTGCTGAAGTGCATTATTCACAGCTTCGGTAAGGGCAACTAAAAGATGCCCGTAAATATCTTCCTTGATGTCAAAAAGGTCGCACACATCATCCACCAGTTTTTCAACCAGTACAATATTCTCAGATTTAGAGGGGATAAGTAATTTTTGATTTTCAGCCAAAACCATTTCGATTATTCTTTTTCGTTTGCGAAATTATTAAAATATTCAGATACTTTATTCTTATAGAACTTATTAAAAGAGGGAGGAACGGTTTTCAGCAATTCGGTCTCTTTCTCTTTATGGATTTTATACTCCATAAATTGAGAAAGGTTACGTTTATAGTCATCTTTTGGTTGTTCCGCCTGTCTTTTTTTCTCGGTTTCGCGCTCTTTTTCCGCTTTTTCATAGTCAAGGAGCTTTTCCAGAATCTGATCCTGCCGCTTGAGGGTTTCTTCATTTAATATACGGTTCACCACATCCTTTTGAGATTCTTCCATCATCTTAAGCATGTTCTTCATGTCACCCGGGTTCATGCCTCCCTCCTTCTGCATTTGCTGCATCATTTGTTTTAAAGCTTCCTGCTGGGCGGCAATCCTCACCAGTTCCTGACTCCAATTGCTGTTGCCCTGCTGACCGCCCTGTTGTTTTCCTTGCTCCATTGATTTCTTGAGCGCTTCCATCTGCTTCTTTAATTGCTCCTGCATTTTGCTCATGCTACCGGCAGATGGTTTTTTTCCGTGACCGGGCTTTTTGCAGGAACCGGGTTTGGTGCAAGCCCCGCTCTTCTTGCAATTATTCTGCATCTGATTGAGCGATTCGTTCAACATGAGGGCAAGATTATTTATAGAGGTCATTGAGAATTGCTGGCGCGAAGTAATATCAGGCGTAAATCTGTTTTCGCGCTTTCCCATGAGGGAAATTGATTTTTCCATATTGGAATTAATTGCAGAAATTTCTTTATTCACTGCAGAAGCAATCATGGGCTGTCGCTTGCTCAGCGCGAACAAACTGTCTTCAATCATTTTGGCATCGTCTTTCAATTTCTTTTGCTGCTGCGAAAGTTTTACATACTGCGGGTTATCCGTTTTTATTTTTTCCACATCCTTCATCAGCGCTTCCTGATCAAATGAAAGCTGAATGAGGTTGTTCAGAATATCACGAAGCGCCTGTTCGTCCTCTCCTTCTTGCTCTTGTTGCATCTGCGCCATCGCCTCTCCCATTTGCTGCGCCATCTGGTTCATCTTTTGCGATGCGCTCTTCTGGGACTTGGAAGCGCTTTTACTTTTGCCGTCATTTAATTCCTTGCTGGAGTTTTGCTGGTCTTTTGAAATTTCTTCCTGCTTCTCTTTCGTGTCAGGCATGTTCTCTGGATTTTCAAGAGCATCATTTTTTTTCTTCAAATCTTCCAAATCTTTTTTGATATCGTCAAATTGCTTGTTCAACGAATCCTGTTGTTTCTTTAATTCTTTGTCGTCTGCTTTTTTGTCGAGCGATTTGTCTCCAAGTTCATCCTGTTTTTTTGAAAGTTCATTCAGCTTGTCCAGCGTTTTTTCAAACTTCTGTTCAAACTCCATCTTCTTAAAGATTTCCAGATTGCGGTCGAGCTCTTTTTCAATGTCTTTGTTGGAGAGTTGCATTTTCTCCAGCATTTCCTGAATTTTATTCTTGTCCATCTTTTCCATCAGCTTTTGCATTTCAAGAAACATTTTTTTCATTTCATCCGTCATCACAGTTTCCATTAGTTTTTCTAATTGCTTTTGCTTGTCAAGGATTTCATCGTTCGGTTTTTGAAATTCAGATTGCTGCTGGTTGTTCTGCTGGTTTTCTTTTTTTATCTCGTTGATCTTATCTTCCAGTTCTTTCTGCTTCTTTAAAAGGTCATCCAGCTTTTTCTTTTCTTCCCATGAAAGATTTTTCTTTTCCAGAATCTTCTTGTACAAATCCTGCATTTCCTTCTGCAGATACTGCGCATCCTTAATGCTTTGCTCCATTTCTTTTTTTATATCTGAATTGTTTTTCTCGGTGTTCTTTTCAATTTCATTGAGTGAAGGCGCGCGGTAAATCATGGATTGTGATTTGGAAGACTTGCTTCCGTTCACACCATCGTTATCCCACACTTCAAAATAATATTCAATCTCATCACCTGGGGAAATGTTCAAACTGGTCATGTCCCAGAAATGATAGAACGATTGTGTGGTAACATTTTTAGCTATGGGAATTGGGATAGATGTAAGATGTAAGAGAGCAGAGAGCAGATGGGATGAGGAATCATTGTGAACTAAGAATTTATAATTGAAAGTCAGATTTCTGAAACCGTAATCATCTTTTATGTTTCCTGCATAGTAAAACTGCTTAAGCGAAACAGAATCTTTTCTCTCTTCCACCATAATGGCGGGAAAAATATCCGGTATCACATTCACAGAATATGTAACCGAATCTCTATTCTGAAGAAATTCGTTGGAAGTGGAAATGGAATAGGTTTTGTCTTTGAGGAAAATTTGTGAAGCGGTGAATTTATTTTCTTCTGTAGGAGCAACGAAAAAAATAGTGTCTTGAAATCCAAGTTTCATCTGTTTGGCATTCTGCGTATTAAAATTCCAAGTGACTTTTGTTCCTGCGGGAATCATCAGGTCGCCTGTATTGTGAAGTGTTTCATCTTTTTTCCCGATGTATTTCGGGTAATTCAACCGTAAAGAGAAATCTAAAAGAATCGGCTTTGGCAAAGCAACCAGTTCATAATTTTTAGAGGAAAATCCCTCCGCTGAAAAATGAAAGGGAATATTCTTCTGCACATTCTTGAAAAGGAAACTGAATTCGGTTTTATTTTCTTTGGTGAGTTTGTATTCGCTTCCGTTCAGGTTGACAAATATTTCATCAGGAATTTCTTTTCCGTCCAGTTGAACTTCGAGAAGAAAATCTTCCTGCTGAGGAGTTTTCAGGTCTTTGTTCTGAATGAGAAACTGAAAAGGCGCCTGCTTTTCAAAATAAGTTCCGTGATTAAGTAACCGCTCAGTGCTATCTTTAATAATGCTTGGCGCCCCGAATAAAATTGCGAAGAACAAAAGCAGAGGAACTAATGCATACTTCAGATATTTTTTATTCTGACGCAGGTCAATTGCCGATGTAAACGGAATGGGCTTAAGTTCTTTTATCTTCTGGTTGATGCTGGCTTCGATGAGAATGGAAGATTGGAAGGATGGAAGAATGGAAGATTGACTTTGAAGTTGCAAAACATTTAAAAGTTTATCCTGCACATTTGAAAAATATTTTCCGATAATCTCTGATGCCTGTTCGTTGGAGATAATTTTTCCCATCTTATAAAGTTTCATAATAGGGATTGCAATCAATTTAGCTAGGACATATCCGTTCGTCAGAATAAAAAGATAAAAAAGAATACTGCGTACGGTTGTATCAAACTGCCCATAATATTCCAGAATAGCAACTGCAAGATAAAATGCCAGCACAATTCCCGTAGAATAAAGTAGCCCGCGTATCAGCTGGTTCTTGTAATACTTGCGGATGAACTCATCAAGTTTTTCGAGCAATATGTTATAATCGGATTTGTACATTAGAAGCCCCTCCTAAATCCTCCCCGTTAGGGAGGACTTTTTATTAAGATAAATTGTTTGCACTATTTCCATATCAAAAATGATGACAAACTTACAATAATGAAACGATAGAAGTAAGAAAAAATTTTGTTAAAAAAAGATAAAATTCTCTCCCAAGAGGGAGAATTAGAGAAAGGCTTCCTTTTTTACTTCATCAAAGTCACCGTTCCTTTTTTGTCAATTAGAGTTCCGTCATTAAAGTGCCCTGTTATTTCATAGGCATAAACGCCTTCATTACCATTTTTTCCTTTAGGAGTTGAACCATCCCATCCTATTGTGATATCGGTAGTTTCAAATACAAGGTTACCCCAGCGGTTATAGATTTTGAAATCAATATCCTTGATGCAGATATTTCTTGGCTTGAAGAGGTCATTCTTTCCATCTCCATTCGGTGAAAATGCATTCGGCAAGAAGAAATCTCCGCAGGGCAGTTCTACTTTGATTGAAATACAAGCACTGTCTGCACATCCTCCGCTTGCATCCGTAGTCGTAACACAATATACAGTGGTTGAAGTGGGTGAAACAGAAATTGATGCGGTTGTTTCACCTGTATTCCATAAGTAGTTCCCGCCTCCGCTCGCAGTTATCTGAACAGTACTGCCAAGAGTGATAGTAGTAGTAGCAGTTGTTATTGTAGCTAATACGGCACAGGGAGGATAACCTTTTAATGTCCATGAAGCAGAAATTGAATCTAATCCTGAAACAAAAACCGTATTGGCAGATATATTATCTGTTCCCAATGCAGGCAATTGCCATTGCGTTCCGTTCCACATCCATGCACGCAAACTGTCTTCAATAATTGTGTTTGTGCTTCCGCCAGAAATATCCCATTCAGCATCTTCATAGGTGAAAGTTACATCAGCAGTGGGCTGTATGCTGTAATTGTTTGCAAGAACAGGCCAGTATCTGTCTGCACAAACAGGAGCGGCTTCAGCACCGGAAAAAGGATTTGTAAGATTGGTAACACCATTCGGGAGCGGACGGTTGTTCGGGTTTGCAGTAACATTGGTTGGGTAAGTTGCCACTGAAATGTTTCCTGATGTTGACTGCACTCCCGCTGTTGTAATGTTATAAATGAATGGAATGTATCCGCCACCTGTTGTTCCGAAAGGATAAACATAATTGCCTGTTGAGATGCCAAGATTCCATTGAACGATTCCGTATCCTGCTGTGAAATCAGTTTCAGAAATAATGTAGCCGCTGATGGGTGGCGCAATGGCGGCAGAAGCCGGATTTGTTACAATCAAAGTTTTGCTGTTCAAATCAAAGGGGCTGTTTTTAAGTTGAAGCACGCCTGTATTTCCTCCGACATATGTTGTGGTGACGTTCAGCGTTTTTGTTCCTCCATTCTCACAATTAAGATTATTGAATGTGGTGGGTTGAGTTCCTTGAATAGTTTGAGAATTTCCATATAACCAAACGGTGCCTGTGGTTGGATCCAAACATCCTGATGCTTCGTTGTTCGTCCAATCACCTGTGAGATAGATGTCTCCTTTGTTATGAATAAACCCAGATGTGTTATTCACTACATTTCCATCCACATAAATGATGGAGCCGATATCAGCGGTGATGTCTGTTCCTCCGTTGTAGAGAAAGGTTTGGGCTTGGGATTGCTTCGTTCCGATTGCAATGACGATGGCGATGAGAGAAGCGATGTAAAAAATCTGTTTCATGTTTTGAATTGAAAGCGTAAAGGTATGTAAAAAAAACTTCTTGTCAAAACCGTCTTTTTTCAGAGGGTGTACGACAAAAATCCGCTTTATAAAAATAAATCTTTCGTGGGCTTTCGTGTTTTAGTGTTTTTGTGGCAAAAAACCACTTGCCACTAAGACACAAAGGCACAAAAAATCACAAAACGGAAATTTGTCGTACGCCCTTTTTCAGAGAGGAATATTCCCGTGCTTCTTCTTAGGGAGCTTGTCAACCTTATTCTCCAGCATTTTGAAAGCGGAGATTAATTTATCCCTCGTTTGCCCCGGGAGAATCACTTCATCAATATATCCTCGCTCTGCAGCGCGGTAAGGATTGGCAAAATGTTCAATGTATTCTGCTTCCTGTTTTTTTAAATCCAGCGTTCCCTTGAAAATAATTTCCACTGCGCCTTTTGCACCCATCACAGCAATTTCTGCTGAAGGCCATGCGTAATTCATATCTGCGCCAATGTGTTTGGAGTTCATCACATCATACGCGCCTCCGTAAGCTTTGCGGGTAATCACCGTAACGCGCGGAACAGTTGCTTCACAGAAAGCGTACAAAAGTTTTGCCCCATTGGAAATAATCGCGTTCCATTCCTGATCGGTGCCTGGCAAAAAGCCGGGAACGTCTTCAAAAACCAAAAGCGGAATGTTAAATGAATCGCAGAAGCGGACAAAGCGAGCGGCTTTTTGTGATGAGTGAATATCGAGAACTCCTGCCAGATGCGCTGGCTGGTTTGCCACAATACCGATACTTCTTCCTGCTAATCTCGCAAAACCTACGACAATATTCTCTGCAAAATTTTTATGCACTTCAAAAAAAGAATCCGTATCAACCGTTCCGTTTATCACATCGCGCATATCGTAAGGCTGATTCGGATTTTCGGGAATAATATTATCAAGGGACGAGGGACGAGGGACGAGGGACGAATCGAAAAAATGGATTGGAGTTTCTTCTTCGCAGTTCTGCGGAATGTAGCTCAAAAGCTTTTTGATGTTGTTGATGCACTCCAATCCGTTCGCACAGGAAAAGTGTGCCACGCCCGATTTGGATGAATGCACGGATGCCCCTCCGAGTTCTTCACTGGTAACTTCTTCGTGTGTAACGGTTTTCACTACGTTCGGTCCTGTAACAAACATGTAGGAAGTATGTTCCACCATCAGGATAAAATCGGTAATCGCAGGAGAATAAACCGCACCGCCCGCGCAAGGTCCCATTACGGCAGATATCTGAGGAATGACTCCTGATGCGCGCGTGTTGCGGTAAAAAATATCTGCATAACCTCCAAGCGAAACAACACCTTCCTGGATTCTTGCTCCGCCTGAATCGTTCAAGCCAATTATTGGTGCGCCATTTTTCATAGCTAAATCCATCACTCTACAAATTTTTTCAGCGTGCGCTTCAGAAAGAGAACCTCCGAACACGGTGAAGTCCTGCGCGAAAACATATACTAATCTTCCGTTGATGGTTCCGTAACCCGTCACCACCCCATCGCCTAAATATTTTTCTTTCTCCAAACCGAATTCGGTGGAACGGTGCGTAACAAACATTCCGATTTCTTCAAAACTTCCTTCATCTAATAAAAAATGAAGGCGTTCTCTTGCGGTGAGTTTTCCTTTCTTGTGTTGGGATTCAATGCGTTTTTCCCCTCCGCCTAATTGGGCTTCGGAAATTTTTTGTTGCAGTTCGTTTATTTTATTTTTCACAACTTGCGTTTGTGATGACAAAGGTAAAAATAGGATTGAACCACCATAAGTAATCCATCGCACACCTGAAGTTGCCACACGAACTTTTAAGTTAATCCGGTATACCTTTGAAGTAATCTATCAGAGCAAAGAAGTAAACCGGATTACAAGTGCCGGTAAACCCGTTTACTTTACAGTTAAACAGATCAGAAAAGAAGTGAACCCGATTGCTGAAAAAGCAAGTTAGTTTACAAGCACAGGTAAACCCGTTTGCTTCACAGCTAAACAGAGCAGAAAAGAAGAGAACCCGATTACTGAAAAGGTTCGTCAGATTACATCAAAAGGAAACCTGATTACTGCAGAAGTGCGAAAAAAGCAGGAAAAAGCTTTTTGCCGCATAAACAGACAATTGTCAATTCAATTTTAAACTCTTGATGGTTTCAATTTCACAGTAAAAACACCTTGAGAGGATGTGCCTGTATTTGTAACCGAAATTGAAGTAGAATCTATAGCAACGCTTTCGCCCGGATTTACGGTGAGAGCGGCAGCCCTTGAACTGCCAGAACCGGTTTTGACAATACTGAGTATGGTTGTGCCGATATTTAACAAAGGTGTGGGCGCTGCCACATCAGTTACCGAAACCTGTCCGCCTGCAGGAATAGTGAAGGTGGTTTTTCTTCCTTCCCTGCCCTGCCCTAAAAACTGCCGCGCAATGCGTTGTACTAAAGTTGTCAATGCCGAATTTCCTTTGGCGCTTTGCTTGAGGAAACCATAACCGGTATCGGCTTGATGGATTCGTTCGCTGCCGATGAGCAAAATGGTATCGTCAACGGCTTCGAGCAGGGAGGAAATTTCTTCGCGCACTTCCACCAATTGCTTGTTCAGGTCTTCGTCTTTGGTCCATTCGGCAATGGAGAAATCAGCAGGAATAGCGCTGGGATTTGCAAGGACTCCGTTGTAAACATCCAGCACATAGCCCTCGCGTTTGCTGCCTGTTTTGCGGAGGCGTTTTCGCGCTGCCGGATCAAGGTTTACGGTAAAGGGCATGAGCGCTTTTGAATTGTCGGTGTTGGTGATGATGGCGGCTTTATCCGCATTGGATAATACTGCCGAGATGTTAGGTGTTGGCATTGAAATTAAAGTTTAGAAATTGTTTCTGTTTTTTTCAATCAGCGAATATAAAGCGTAATCTCTTATGCAAAAAGTCCGTAATTGAGTACCTCTGTTTCATAACCAATAAAACCAACATACGATGAAACAGAAAAAAGAAAACCCCGGCAAAATCGGGACGGGAAAAAAAGCAGAGCGCAGATTCATTGTGCTCAAACAGGTGGGCGAAGATTGTTCCAACGAGCAGATTGCAGAAAAGATGAAAGAGAACCTGCACACGGTGGTGAAGGATTTGAAAAGTATTTTTAAAACCCTGAAAGCCCACAGCCGTGCAGGCGCGGTGCACACTGCATGGAAGACCGGCATTTTTACGAAGGAGAATTGTTAGATGACTCTCCCCTCCGAAGGAGTCCCAAGCGACCTGCCCCCTCTCTACCGTGCAGAGAGGGGAGTTAGGGGTGAGCTATTTGGTTTTCAACATCTTTTTTGTGTCCGCAATTTTTCCATCAACCACAAGTGAGTAGGAATAAATTCCTGATGCGAGGTTGGAAGTGGAAAGATTCAATTCTGCTTTTGTTCCTTTGTAGGGAAGTTCTACGGATTTTATTTCGCTGCCGAACTCATCATAGAAG
>JACRAM010000037.1 GCA_016213405.1 Bacteroidota bacterium | reverse complement strand
CTTCCGAGCCCTGTTTCCAACTTTGTCAATGCCTCCCGAAACCTTCCGAGCCCTATTGCCAACTTTGTCAATGCCCCCCGAAACCTTCCGAGCCCTGTTTCCACTTTTGTCAATGCCACTTGTTCGTGAACTTGCCCTATTCTCAACTTTACGAATGCCACTGATTCGTGAACTTGCCCTATTGCCAACTTTATCAATGCCGCCTGTTCGTGAACTTGCCCTGTTGCCAACTTTACGAATGCCACTGATTCGTGAACTTGCCCTGTTCTCAACTTTACGAATGCCACTTGTTCATTGCCAAGCCCTGTTCTTGATTTTACGAATGCCACCCTTATCTCACCAAGGATACATTCCCCTGCTTGTCAACTGCTGTTCCGTCAATAAAGACGATGTGAAGATAATACGCCAGCACCTGCGTGTCCATGGTTTTTCCTTTTCGCAGGGGAATTCCATTCCAGGGTTCGGCAGGATTTTCTGTTTCAAAAACTTTTTCTCCCCATCGGTCATAAATCACAAGTTTGAATTCCTTGATGCAAGGGACGATTTCAGGAGGATATATTTGTAGGACATCATTACCATCATTACCAATTACATTATCTCCATTGGGAGAAAATGCGTTGGGAAAATAATATTTATTTCCACAGGGCACTGATGGAGGTTCCACAGAAACAGTTACCACAGTTGTGTCAGTGCAATAGTTGGCATCGGTAACAACCAATGTGTAAGAAGTGGTTACAGTCGGAGAAACGCTGATGGTTGAAGTAGTTGCTCCCGTGTTCCATAAATAAGTTATACCTCCACTTGCAGTGAGCGTTGAAGAAGAACCCTGCGTAATAGTTGCAGGAGAAGCAGTGGCAGTTGCAGTAGGTCCGTTTGAAATAGTTACTATGGTTGTGAATGTTTGAGAGCATCCGCTGGCATCAGTAATTAACACAGAATAACTTCCGGCAGCAAGCCCTGTGATAGTTTGTGTTGACTGAAAATTACTCCATGTATACGTATAAGGAGATGTTCCGCCTGTAGCTGCAGCTGTGGCTGAACCATCGGGAGGAATAAGCCCGCAGGTTGCAGGAGTATTGGTGACAGATGCAGAGAGCGCAGCAGGCGCGGTGATGGCAACCGTCTGCGTGTTGCTGCATCCGGAAGCATCGGTAACTGTTACTACATAATTGCCTGCAGAAAGCCCCGTTGCGTTTGCTGTAGTTTGCGGTGGTGTTGTATTCCATGAATACGTATAAGGAGCAGTTCCTCCGGTTGCGGAAGAATTTGCGCTTCCGTTTGTTCCTCCGCTACAAGTTACATTTACCTGTGATAAAATAGTTGCCGTTGGTCCGTTAGCATTAGCGACTGTTCCGTTCGAAGTCTGTGTGCAGCCGTTGGCATCGGTAACGGTGCAGCTATATGTTCCCGCTGCGAGATTCGAAATGGAGGGAGTGGTTTGTCCTCCGGGATTCCAGCTATATGTTAAACCGCCTGTGCCTCCTGATGCTGTAACTGCTGCCGAACCTGTGCTCGCTCCGCAAGTTGTGTTCGTTGTCGAAACACTCGAAGTGATGGCTGTGGGCTGAAAAAGCGTAACTGTTTGCGTGCCTATGCATCCGGCTGCATCAGTGATAAGAACCGTGTATGTTCCGGCTGAAAGCCCGGTTGCGCTGGATGAAGTTTGTGCTGGCGATGTGCTCCACGAAAAAGTATAAGGAGAAGTTCCTCCTGTGGGAGTGGCTGATGCGAATCCGTTACTTCCGCCATTGCATAACGGATCGGTTGATGCCATGGTAGCCGCCAAGCCCGGAGTGGTGGTGACAAGCGCTGTTGCAATTTGCGTGCATCCGTTCACATCGGTGACGGTAACCGTGTAGCTTCCTGCCGTTAATCCGGTGGCGGTGGCGGTTGTTTGCGTGGATGGATTCCATGAATACGTATAAGGCGAAGTTCCGTTGCTCGCATTCACTGTGGCGCTTCCGTTGCTGCTTCCGCAGGATGCAGAGGTAACCGTGGTGGTTGCCGCAATTGCCGCGGGCTGAGTGACAAGGACATTTGCCGTTGTCGTATTAGCAGCCGCATCGGTAACCAGCACGGAATAACTTCCCGCGCATAAACCTGTTGCTGTTGGCGTGGTCTGTGCCGGAACTGTATTCCATGAATAGGTGATGGGTAGTGTGCCTCCTGTTTGAGTTACGGTTGCCGTGCCGTTGCATTGCCCGTTGCAAACAGGTGGAGTGAAAGCAATTGTTGCAGACACGGGTGAGCAGGCAGGGATTCCTGACAAAGAATTTATCACAAGAATATTACCGCTGCCATCTATGACCTGAATGGGCCAGGTGCCGGGAGGAGTGGCGGTTGCATTGTTTGAATAGGTTGTCCATGTGGTTACTATCAGAGGGCAGTTAGGAGCAGGAGGCTGGCATAATGCCGGAAAAAAACATTGACTGCAATCATTAGCCGTTCCTTGCACCTGCCATTGATAGGCAGGTCCCGCACCGCCTGAAACAGTCAGGTCGCCATTCGCTTCTAAACAAACTGTTGGAAGAGCACAATTGTTTACAACAACCGTCATGGATCCGCTTCCGCATGGAAGAGTATATGTAATGGTGAACGTTCCGGTGCCGGAAACTGATGGATCAAAAAGTCCTGTTGATGGATTAGTAATTCCTGTTCCGCTCCAGGTTCCTCCGGATTGTGAAGCAGTTAATGTCAGAGGCGGATCGGTTGAGCAGAATGGATCCGGAGGACAAATATTTGCGTTGCAACATTGTAAAGAAATGGGATTACATGCAGCGAAAGATGCAATGGATTGCACATAGCCTGTTCTTGAAACAGTTGAATAAATTCCGGTTGCGCCACACACAATTACATCTCCATTTGTACTTACAGCTACATCATATACATTAAAGGAAAGAGCAACCTGTGAAAGTAAATTAAGATTGGCATCGTATTTTATTACTGCATTGCATGAGCCGACATATACGTTCCCGCATGTGTCAATATCAATTCCACCATTACTTATTGCATTTCTTCCCAGTGAAGATGTTGAAGCTCCCCCCGGAATTGCAACCGTTGTAATAACTGCACCCGTTGCAAGAGATCGTTTCTGCACATTGGTTCCGTTCTGTGTGTAAACAAAATTTCCGTTCGCCCTTATTGTTTTTATTCCTGCATTGCCACCGTTACTACTTATAGTCCGATAATTTTCACATTTGTATGATAGATTATATCCGCTGCTTACTTCAAAGATAGGATTGGCAGAGCAAACAAAATTTTGGTCAATGCAGCCAATCGTATCTAAAGTTAAATAATAATACCTCGCATTTTTGCTGGCTGTAAGCGTTCGTACTTCATTTATATATGGTGGAATAGTATTAAACATACTACCAACAATTTGTGGCGTACCGATAATATTTCCATTGGTTGTGTTTATGTTAAAAATAGCTCCTTGCAGATTAGTGGACGGAAAGCCCGGACCGGTTGTTCCTCCAACTACGAGCATTGTCTGGTCGCAATTAAAAGAAATAGTCCAGTATTCGTCAACACTAAAAATCGGTGCAGTATAGTTCCAAACCAATCCGGCACTTGTATTCACTTTTTGCATGGCGGCAATTGATCCCGATGTTACATAACTGTTTCCCAACAAATCAGTGGCGAAAGTTCCCAGCCAATTGTTTGCGGTATCATACGGAGTTGAATACGTCCACTGGATTGCTCCGGCAGAATTGTATTTCAAAAGTTTCATCGGGGAATCACCGCCTATGATATAAACGTTACCTGCTCCATCCCGCTCACATTCCCACACACCGTTTGAGTTGGGTAAGGTGGGGGTTTGAGTCCAAGGATCGATTACAATAGTAGAAGAAGCCCATCCCTGACCCTTCCCCAAGGGAAGGGAAAAAGTTACAACATCGTTCACTAAAGCAAAGGAAGAAGTTATTTCCTTTTTGTTGTCAGAGTAAAAAGTAAAGGGGGCGTGATCAATGATGTCGCCAAATAAAGTTGGAATATGTATGTTGCCTTCTTTGTCTAAGGAGAGATTGCTTCGCTCCGCTCTCAATGACGGATTTGAATAAAGCATTTTGATTTGCGATGCATCCGCTCCGGGATGAAGGATGAGGGAATATTTAATTCCTTCTTTCCCTTCGGGAAATATATATTCCACATCAATGTTCGGGTAAAGATTTTTGTAAATGAGTTTTTTATAGCCCTTGATGTAGTTGATGTTTTCTCCGTTAACTTTTGTGTAGCTGAAATAATCATCGGTTTTTTCTTCGGCAATAACCTCTACATCCGGATTTGCATTTGCCCATTGCATGTGAACGAAGTCGGTAGTGGTAATCATTTCCCGTTCTTTCTTTTCGTACTCCATGTATTCTTCCGCACTATTAATTTTTTCTTCGCGCTCGTTTTCTTCCTTATACTTCTTTTCTTTTTTATCAAAGCGATACGTCAAGCCCTCTTTAGTGAAATAAATCTGAGTGCCGTTCTGATCCACTGCATAAAGAATTTTTGAATCGGGTGATCTGTCACGCCCGTCAAACTGCGATTTGTTTTCGATAAATCGTTTTTGAGATTCACCGGAAGAATTCCAGCCGGCTTCATTCTTTCCTGCAAATAAATAAAGCGGGAGAATGAAAAAGAGTAATGCTATTTTTTTCATATTGATGTGAAATACTTAGTGACTATAAAAATTCTTTCCAAAAATAAAACACAATTTATCCGAATAAAAATTAATCATACCACTTAACTTAGAGGTCTATTCCTTTACAAATTTTCTAATCATCTGGCGGTTTGACATGATATCAGCTATTGAAATGATATACATACCGCCATTTACATTCAAATTCATCTGAATTAAATTGGCGCCTTTTGAAATCTTCATTCCTTTTGTCTTAATGATTCTTCCCTGCGCATCAATTATCTTAATCAGCACATCGGCATTTTCATCAGCGAATAAAGTTCCGTTAAGTTGATTATTATCAGAAATATTTCCCAGAATCAAATTCCAGCCATTGGTAAAATTTTCCTGAACGGACACAACACAATTTGACAATTGCGACAAGCTATCTATTTGTACGCTATCCGCAGTGCTGCTAATGACAAGAATAGGATAGTTCGATCCAGGAAAAACGGTTGTTCCCATTGCAAAACTTATCCATGTATTAACGATTAAAGGACAGTTAGCAGCTGGGGGCTGGCAAGTTGCCGGGAATAAACACTGGCTGCAATCCTGATAGGTTGTATCCTTATACCAAGTGAAAGGACCCGTTCCATTTAACATGGTAATGCTTCCGTCAATATTCTGGCAGGCATCTAACACCAAGCAGGAATTAACAACAATGGTTATGGAATCTTTTCCGCAGGAAAGAGAGTAATAAATCGTATGACTGCCCACACCTGCAACAGCAGGATCAAAAACTCCGGCTACGGTATCCGTTATTCCGGTTCCGCTCCATGTTCCGCCTGATGTTGCGGGAGTTAATGTGTCGGCCGGACTGTTAATACAATAGTAACCTGCTGAACAAACAGAAGCATCGCAGCATGGAGAAACTGAAATTGGATTACATGCCGACATATTGATGGATTGTATGGATCCAGTTCTTAAAGTGCTTGAAGAATTTCCCGTTGTTCCGCACACAAGTACGTTGCCACTGTTACTTACAGCAACATCCGAAACGGCATAGGAAGTAGCAACCGCGCTGAGTATGTTCAGATTAGCATCGTACTTGATAACCTGATTGGCTGAGCCCACATACACATTACCGCAGGAGTCAATGTCAATACCGCTGTTGCCTACTATATTTCTTCCAAGGGAAGAAGTAGAAACTCCGCCCGGAATTGCTGCTGCTGTAATTATTGCACCCGTAGCAAGCGAGCGCTTATGAACATTTATCCCGTTCTGTGTGTAAATAAAATTTTTATTTGCTTTGATGGATGACATTCCTCCGTTACCATTATTGGGGCGAAAGTTTTCGCATTTGTAGTTAAAATTATATCCGTGACTTTTTGCAAATAATGAAGATGAACAGAAATTAGAAATGCTCCCTATAGTATCCAGCGTTAAGTAATAAAATTTGCCGTTGGGGGAAGTTGTTATAGACCTGACTTCATTTATATAAATAGCTGGAGGATTATTAAACATGGCACCTACAATCTTCGGTGAACCAATGATGTTTCCATTATTCACGTCTATATTAAAAATAGCACCATTCAAAATATATGGTGGAGGAATGCCAACTCCCGTAGTACCGCCAACTATCAACTTCGTCTGATCGCAGTTGAAAGCAATTGTCCAGTATTCGTCTGTGCTGAACGCTGGTGCGGTATAGTTCCAAACCAATCCCGCATTTGTATTTACTTTTTGCATGGCGGCAATTGAGCCGGAGGTAACATAAGAGTTACCTGCCAAATCAGTTGCAAAAGTTCCCAGCCATGCGTTGGCAGTATCCCATGGAGTGGAATACGTCCATTGAACAACTCCTGCGGAATTATATTTCAAAAGTTTCATAGGAGAATCTCCACCAATGATATAAACGTTACCTGCACCATCGCGCTCACATTCCCACACACCGTTTGAGTTAGGTAAGGTGGGGGTTTGAGTCCAGGGGTCGATAACAATAGTAGAAGAAGCCCCATCCTGACCTCCCCCATTGGGGGAGGAATGAGCCCCATCAGGAAGGGAGAAGGCAACCGTGTTGTTGTCTAAAAAAAAAGAAGAAGCGATTTCTTTTTTGTTGTCTGCATAAAAAGTAAAGGGAGCGTGGTCAATGATGTCTCCAAATAAAGTTTTAATATGTATGTTTCCTTCTGCATCTACTATGAGATTGCTTCGCTCCGCTCGCAATGACGGATTTGAATAAAGCATTTTGATTTGCGATGCATCAGCTCCGGGATGAAGGATGAGGGAATATTTAATTCCTGAAGCCCCTCCAGCCCCCACCTGACCTCCCCCGTCAGGGGAGGAATTGGGGAGGACTTTGGTTTTTGGAAACTCATACACCACATCAATGTTCGGGTAAAGGTTTTTGTAAATGAGTTTTTTATATCCTTTGATGTAGTTGATGTTTTCGTTATTGCTTTTTGTATAGCTGAAATAATCATCGGTTTTTTCTTCGGCAATAATCTCTACATCCTGATTTGCATTTGCCCACTGCATGTGAACGAGGTCTGTGGTGTGAATTGTTTTGCGTTCGTTTTTTTCATGCTCAGCCCAAGCCCCACCTAAATCCTCCCCCAAGGGGAGGACTTTTTGTTTTTCATTCTCCCTCTCCTTTGAAGAGTGTTGGGGTGAGACCTCATCAAAGCGATAGGTCAAGCCCTCTTTAGTGAAATAAATCTGCGTGCCGTTCTGATCCACCGCATAAAGAATTTTTGAACCGGGGAGTTGGTCACGCCCGTCAAACTGCGATTTGTTTTCGATAAATCGTTTTTGAGATTCATTGCCGGCTGTCCAGCCAGCGGGTGATTGCGCAGGAGCGGCTACTGCTGTCACCACCGCAATCAAACAGGAAAGAATAATTTTTTTCATCGGTACAAAATTACTTCTTAACAAATTTGCTAAGAATATTTTTATCAGAATTATATGCTTTGATAAAGTAAAGCCCCTGGTCAAGGCGGGCAATGTTCACATCAAGCAGATTAACACCTTTCTGCGCATTTAACTTTTCCCGCTGAATAATTCTTCCCTGCATATCCATAATATCAATCGCCACATTTGCCTTTTCCGAGACAAGAAGTTTGCCTTTCAATTCATCTTCTGAAAAATTATTGAGGATTAACTTCCAGTCATCAGCCGGAGAAAGTTTTACTGAAATTATTTTTGAGTATTCATAGCTGCCATCGTAATCGGTTTGCTTTAAGCGATAATAGTATTGGGTATTGAGCATTGAGTATTGAGATGAAATTTCAGCATCTACAAATTCATAATTCTGAACGGTGGAAGAATTTCCAGCGCCTGAAATTTTTCCTGCTTCTTCCCATTCTTCCGCATTAACACTTCTTTCAATGGCAAAATAATCATTGTTCTTTTCCGATGCGGTGCTCCAGGTTAATTCCACTCCATCGTTTTTTGATTTGCCTTCGAACGACAACATTTCAACCGGCATAATGTATGAACATTCAACTGAACGGGTGGGCGCAATATTCAGCGGAGTAATGGCAAGGGCGTTTTCGTTAGATACCGTTAGAAATGTTGGAGTAACAGCAGTTGCAGAAAGTCCATGCGCGGAAACAGCGGGGTTATATATTGTTGGCGCAATGCATCCGGAAGAAGGAATTAGTCCGGTGGGATCGGTTTTCAAAACAAGATAATCCCATGAAACAGTTCCTGACATCATGTTCATCACATATCCGCCATCGGCAGTTTGCTGCCCTTCGGGAAACAATCCTCCGAACGCGGGGTATCTTTTGCCCCATATGATTGCACCGTTAGCCGGGTTTATTTTTAATATGAATGAATTAAATGAAAAAGAAAAATACATTCCCATCATTGCATAATTTCCATCGGCTGTAGGAAATATTCTCCATCCATCCAAAGCAGGAAGAAATGCAGAGCCGTAGCGATAACCGGAAGCAATTGTTCCGACAGAATTAATCCGCAGATAAGTTGTCCGTGTATCATTGGTTCCGCAAATCAAAACTTCGCCTGAACCAAGCGTAACGGCAGAATTAAAAGATTGGGAAGAGCCGGATGCTCCGTACTTATTCATCCAGAGAAAATTTCCGCTGAAGTCGGTTTTGAGAATGATGGCATCTGTATTATCATCCCCCACCACTCCGTTCTCGCTCATGTTGCCTACGAAAATATATCCATCGCTTACTTCGGCAACATCATTCAGAACATGGTCGTTTATATAGACGGTGGTAGGTAAAATTACTTTTGCCCAGGAAAGAACTCCTGCACCGTTTGTTTTCACAATAAAATAATTTGCCGAATCAAAAATGGGCAAAGCGCCTCCTCCATCGGGATCGATATCGTAGGTATAACCGGCAGATAAAAATCCTCCATCGCTGGTTTCAATCACGCGGCTGCCGGCTTCGCTGCTTCCATTAAATGCAGATGTCTTGAAAGATTTTCCCCACACCACGCCTCCGGAAGAATTAAAACGCATCAGCGCGAGACCAGCATTGCCACCGGTAGCCACTGAGCCGGATACAATGTATTCGCCTCCTGTTACATTTTTTACATCGTTGATTCCCCAGATGGGAGAATAAATTTTCGCCCACTTGATTGCTCCCACCGTATCGAGGCGAAGAATGCTGCCGGTTCCTCCAAAAGTTAAATTAGTTCCGCCCAGCACATAATCTTTGTTGGGCGCCTGAATGGTGTTGCCAGGCAAATCAAATGCGGCATAGTTATAACTGATGCGGAAGGTAGTGGTGGTTTGAGCAGGTAAGAAGTAAAAAATAAAAAGGGAGAAAGCAGATGTAAGAAAAAACTTTTTCATGTCTTACGCTGATACTCCAAAGGAATATCAACGGACAAACTTACGCAAAATATTTTTCTTTTCATTATATACTTTGATGAAATAAAGCCCATTCTCCAAACTGCCGATGTTCATTTGTAAGAGATTGAATCCTTTTAATGCGCTCACCTTCTCTCTGGAAATAATTCTTCCCTGCAAATCAATGATGTTTAGCGTAACATCGGCATCTTCCGGTAAAAATAATTTCCCATGAAGCACATCATCTGAAAAAATTTCAAAGACTAGTTGCCATTCGCCTGTTGAGCAGGATTCAGAAACCGGACTAAAGTATTCATGCTTGCCGTCAAAGTCGGTTTGTTTTAAACGATAATAGTATTGGGTATTGAGCATTGAGTATTGAGAAGAAACTTCTGCATCAATAAATTCATAGTCATGAATGGTGGAGCTGTTGCCTGCTCCATTTACAATTCCGATTTCATTCCATGTTTGGGCATCAGCGCTGCGCGCAATCGTAAAATAATCGTTATCTTTTTCTGAAGCGGTTGTCCAGTTTATGGTGACAGTTGCATCCACACAGGTTGCTGAAAAGTTCAGCAACTCAACCGGCATGAAAGCAATGATTGTAAGCGGAGCAGTAACTATGGTAGTGCAGCCATTGACCGTTACAGAATAATTTACAGTTACAGTTCCTGTAGAAATACCTGTTGCCACACCGCTTCCGTTTATAGTTGCCGTGCCGCTGCCATTTGTTATTGACCAAGTGCCGCCCGGTGTAGAATTTGTAAAAGCTGGCGTTTGACTTCCAACCATCACCGAAGCAGCGCCTCCACCTATTGCATTCACAATCGGATAAGGATTTATTGTCACCGATACGCTTCCTTCTGTTCCCCATCCGCAGGAATTATATGGACGAAAATAATAAGTGCCGCTTGCAGTGACCACCTGTGATGTTGAAGGAGTGGTAGTAGAAGTACCTCCGCTGGTTGTATTTTGCCAGTACATGGTTCCTCCGGTTCCACCCGTTGCAGTAATTGTTGTGCTTCCGCAAAATGTTCCTGCACCGCTCACGCTTGCGGCAGTGGGAATTGTATTTACGTTCACAGTCACTGACCTGCAGATACTGTTGGCACATGCTTCGGCTCTCACATAATACGTGGTGGAGACGGTGGGAGTAACCACAATGGAATTTCCTGTTCCGATGGATGAACCGCTTCCGCATCCACCGGAATACCATTGCCATGTTCCGCATTGTGCATTGCCAGCATTCCTTGTCAGCGTACATGAACTTCCGAGGCAAACCGGATTTGGAGATGCGGTAATGCTGGTAGCTGCTGTTGGTGATGTGCCTACTGTAAAATTCCAGATAGCTGCAGAGCATGTGCCGGTGCCCACTCCATTATAAGGTACAACTTTCCAATAATATTTTGTACAGTTGGTCAGCGCACCGGGATTATAGGTCAGCACATTTCCCACATTCAATCCGTTCTGAATATTTGTTGCGGCTGCATCCGTTCCTAAATAAAGATAATATCCTGTGGCGCATCCGACTGCCGCCCAGTTGAGCGTTTGAGCGGTTGACATGCAGGTGGCATTATTAGAAGGTGAAACATTTACGGCACAGGAAGCTGGCGCAGTGGTGGCTCCATCCGAAGAATAAGTGAAAGTGACATTTTCAACACCGAGCGCACCAAATAATTCTCCGTTGCTGCAATCGGAAAGAGATAAATAATATGTTTTGGAAACAGGACATGTCCACACTTTTGTCTGGGGGATTGGACCAAACTGATCAAAGATTACAGAGCCGGGAGATTGATTGTAAGCGTAATCGAAAAGTTGAATCTCGCAGGTACCCGTTGCACATACATTGATAGTGGGATTAAGTGTGAACGTATAAGTGGTGCCTGCGACTCCTGAAAAATTGTATGCAATGAAATATGAATTCGGGCTTATATTGTATTGTAATACAGGTGATGATTGCGAGCATCCGCTAGGGGCAATGGTTCCCTGATCAGAATAATACCAGGTAAAGTTGCTTGGAGGAGTACCGTACCATTGGGCATTTGCATTGTGCAGCGTGCACAAAAACAAAACAGCAATAAGCAGCTTTGTGGTCGACAAGAGAGTAAATTTATTTTTCATTTCATAAACAAGGAATTTGTTTTTTGCTTCATGGCGATAAGCAAATATCCGATAATAGCTTCAGAGAAGCAATGCAATCCCCTGCAAAATCTTAGCATCTTATCACTCTTTTTTCCTGCTTTTAACATCCTTCTTCATCATCCTTCTTATTGTGCTTTTCATAGCACAACCCGTATTCATTCCATTCTGAATAATTTTTATCCGGCAATACACATAATTCATATCTTAGGCATCTAATGAAGACGCCTTCGCATGATTTATTCCTGCTCATCAACTCAATGAGCAAAACGGAAAAACGCTACTTCAAAAAATTTTCCGAACTGCACGGCAAGCAGGATAACAAATACCTCCTGCTGTTTGATGCCATGGCAAAACAAAAAGAGTTTGACGAAGAATCCATCAAGAAACAATTCAAAGGGCAGGCGTTCCTGAAACAATTTCCTGTCGCAAAAAATTATTTGTATTCCAGGATTCTTGACGCGCTTGAATTTTATCACCGCGATTCGAGCACCCATTCAACGGTTCGAAGAAATATCTACCGCGCTGAACTGCTGCAGAAAAAAGGATTGTATGACCAATCCATGAAAACACTGCAGCGGGCAAGAAAAGACGCAAATGAACTTGAACTTTTTCACGCCTTGCTGGAAATTCAAACCCAGTGGGAGTTCAATGCCTATCTTGAACAATATGATTTGCCCAATCTTGAAAAGCTGATTGAAGAAACCGCAAAAACATCCGAGTTGCTCAGCGACACCCTTATTTGCCGCAGTTTGAGTTTACAGATGGTAAACCTTTACAATCATTATTACCGAACTCGGAATAAAAAAATAATAGAGCAGGCTGAAGATCTGATGAAGAGCCCGTATTTCAAAAAAGCGGAGGAGATAAAAACTTTCTCCGGCAAGCTCAGAATCTATGAAGCAAAATTTTTCTTCTGGTATGCAAAAGGGAATTTAGATGCCGCATGCATGGAAGGCGAAAAAGCCGCTGCTCTTTGCCTTTCTTCGCCCGCGCACATGAAAAACAACATCAAGTTATACATGGTGCTGCTGAGCAATTTGTTTTATGTGCGAAGCGAGCAGAAAAAATACGATGGCGCTTACGAATTCCTGAAAAAACTCGCGGCTACTTTTGATTATGCACGCACGTATTCGCTCCGTGCGAAATATTTTTACCTGCACGACAATGCCTTGCTTCACTACCTGTATCACACCGGAAAATTAAAAGAACTGGAGAAAAAAATTTTCGCGGTCATCACCGAACTTGAAAAACACACGGACGAACTCAGCAATTATGAAAAAATTGCTTTGCTCACCAATATTTCCATTTCATTTTTTTATCTCGGAAATCTGAAACAGAGCATTCATTACATGAATATTCTCCGAAATGAATTTGACATGTCTGTCAATCCTGAAGCGCAATACTTTCTGAATATTTTTTACCTCATTGCGCATTATGATTCAGGTCATCATGAAATTCTTCCTTACCTTGTTCAGTCCTTCCATCGCTTTCTTCTTAAAAAAAGTCATATTTCAAAAGTGGAAACAGTTATGATGGATTTGCTCAAAAAACTTCCGCAATCGGATAAAGAAAAAAATCCTGTCGAAGCATTCAGCGCGGTGAAAAAAGAATTGGAAAATGTTCCCAAAGACAAAATGCACTATTATATTTTCAAATACTTTGACATTGTTTCGTGGCTGGAAAGTAAAATTAAAAACAAATCTTTTCAGGAAGTCATCAGAGAAAAAACAAAATGAAAGTTGTGCTAAGCGTTTATGGTAGAATATTTCACCATAAATTCTGCTGCCACATCTACCATTTCTGAAGAGCCGATGAAGAACGGTGTGCGCTGGTGAACGGAGGTGGGTTCAATATCTAAGATTCTTTTTATGCCGTCAGTCGCTTTTCCACCTGCCTGTTCAATGATGAATGACAGCGGATTGCTTTCGTAAATGAGGCGGAGTTTTCCTTTCGGATTTTGTGACGTAATCGGATAAATAAAAATTCCACCCGTGATTAAGTTGCGGTGAATGTCTGCCACGGCTGAGCCAATGTAGCGCGAAGAATACGGACGGTTGGTTTTTGGATCTTCTTCCTGACAATACTTGATGAATTTTTTCACGCCATCGGGGAAATGAACATAATAGCCTTCGTTGATAGAATAGGTTTTTCCAAGCCGGGGAGTTTTCATTTCAGGATGTGATAAACAAAATTCGCCAATGCTCGGATCAAGTGTAAAGCCATTCACGCCTTTGCCCGTAGTGTAAACCAACATGGTTGACGAACCATATATAATGTATCCTGCTGCAACTTGTTCCGTTCCGCGTTGAAGAAAATCCTCCAGCGAACCAGCGCCCGAAAGAGAAATCCTTCTGTAAACAGAAAAAATTGTCCCTACCGAAACATTCACATCAATGTTTGACGAGCCGTCAAGCGGATCAATTGCCACTACATATTTCGCATTCTTGGAAACCTCATTGTCAACAGGAATTATATCTTCGTTCTCTTCAGACGCAATGGCGCAGCATTCACCTCCTGCTTTTAATGCAGCAATGAACTGTTCGTTTGCAAACACATCTAATTTTTTTACCTGCTCACCTTGAATATTTGTTTCTCCCGTCATGCCAAGAATATCAGCCAGTCCGGCTTTGTTGACTTCGCGGTGAACGATTTTTGCGGCTATGCCAATATCTCTGAGCAAGCGCGAAAGCTCTCCCTTTGAATAGGGAAAGTCTGCTTGCTTTTCAATAATAAACTGTCCGAGCGTTTTTATTCTCATAGTGTACGAGTATCAAATGAAGGACGAATATACAAATTCTGATAAAAGAAAATCATCATTGATTTCGATATTCGTATTTTCGCGAATTATATTTGTATTTTGATGAAAATTCTTATCCGCAAGGCGAAAAAAAAAGATATACCATCTGTTCTTTCACTTATAAAAGAATTAGCCACTTACGAAAAAGCACCAAACGAAGTTAAAGTAACTTTGAGAGAACTGAAGCGGGATGGTTTCGGAAAAAAGAAAATGTTTGATTGCTTTGTGGCGGAAACTTCTGAGAATAAAATCGCAGGCATTGCGTTGTACTACATAAAATATTCTACATGGAAAGGAAAATGCATTTATCTTGACGACATCATTGTTACAGAATCAATGCGAGGTTCGGGAATCGGAAAAAAATTATTTGAGCAAGTAGTTGCTGTTGCAAAAAAAATGAAGGTCAGAAAATTAGAATGGCAGGTTTTGAACTGGAACGAACCCGCCTTTAATTTTTATAAAAAATACAGTACGGTATTTGATGATGAATGGGTAAATTGCAAATTGATTTTTGAATAATGAGTACACAAATTAAAAACAGATTGCACAGATCATCAGTCATAAAGAAATTATTTTTTGTATTTGTTTGCTGCTTGCTGCTACTGCCTGCTTCCGCCTTCTCTCAGGATTTCACTCCTCCAAAGCCAGTGAAAGAAAAAAAAGAATTCTGGAGTTGGGATAGAGTTTACGGGGGCGGAGGAATCGGGCTTCAATTCGGAAATATCACACTCATAAATGTTGCTCCTGATATTGGATACAAAATCACAGAAAGATATTCAGCAGGTGTTGGTATCCGGTATATCTATCTTGCTGACAGAAGATATACTCCCCCTTATGAACTGAATATTTATGGAGGAAGCATTTTTAATCGCTTCATAGTTACCGATTTTTTATTTCTGCACGGAGAGTATGAATTATTAAATGGACCCTGGAATCCATACAGTTCAAAACGTTTTAACCTGAACAATGTATGGGTGGGTGGAGGATTAAGACAGGCTGCAGGCAACGCGTCCCTTAACATCATGGCTCTGTGGAACCTGAACGATGAGCCCTTTAACCCTTTTCCAAATCCCCAAATACGGATGGGTGTCAGCATAGGGCTTTAACTCTGACAACCCCGAAATTTGTTTCCCTTTTTTTTGTTTTTGTCATCCTGATTTTATTATGTAAGTTTGTAGGTTGTTAAATTACTCTCCATTTTTTTTCTCGCCATGAAACAAGAGAGGGTGATTTGAATATTGATTTTAAACATAAACAAATTTTTTATCGCATGAAAAAAATAACTCTTTTCTCATTCGCAATTCTTGCAATTGCTTTTCTCGCTTCACAAAAAAGTGATGCGCAAAACAACAACGTGGGCATCGGAACTCTTACTCCGAACTCCTCCGCAATGCTTGATGTGGTATCTCCTCTCAATGATAAAGGCGTGCTCATTCCAAGAATGAATACTGCCTCAATGAATTTAATTCCTGTTTCTGCCACTACAAACGGACTTATCGTTTATAATACAGACTCTTCTTGTTTCTGTTATTACAATTCAACAGCATCAGCATGGAAATCTCTTTGTAATGCAGGCGGTGGCGGAGCTGCTGGTCCAACGGGTCCTGCTGGAACAAACGGAATGACCGGACCAACCGGACCTGTTGGACCAACAGGAAGCGGAAACGGACCAACAGGACCCACTGGCCCTGCCGGAACAAATGGAGCTGCGGGTACTACCGGACCTGCCGGTGCTAATGGCGTAACAGGTACAACGGGAACTGCAGGTACAAACGGAACCAATGGAGTTACCGGTCCTACCGGACCATCGCAAACAGCATGGTGGATTTTGGGTAACGCAGGAACAAATGCTGCAACAAATTTTGTAGGTACTACTGATGGAAATGATTTTGTTACAAAGACTTCTAACACGGAAAGAATGCGTTCACTTTCTTCCGGATCTACGGTTGTAAACAGTGCAGCCGTTCAGGCGGGTGATGTTTTTTCTTCCTATGGAAACGGCTATGCTGGCGCAATTAGTTTACTTGGCGATTATGCAGTTAACGGATATGTTTCTGGAACAGGTGCTGCAATATATGGAGAGCAAACCAGCACAGGAATTGGTGTTTTCGGAAATAATACTGCCGGAGGTGCAGGAGTGTATGGAATCTCCGCAACCAATTATGGTGTTATTGGAATGGCAAACGGAACAAATGTTTCCGGTGTGCGCGGATTTAATGCCAATGCTTCAGGTTCAGGTATTATTGGATTAGGGAATAATATTACTCCTGGAAGTGTAATAACTGGCGGGTGCGGAGTTGCTGCAAACGGGACTTCATTCGGCAGTTTTTCTTTAGGAACAAATGCTACAGGAACAGGTGTTGTTGGAACTGGTAATAATCTCGCAACATCTACTACTCTTGTAAACGGTAGCGGGGGTGCATTTAGCGGCACAGAAACGGGATTATACGCTGGTTCTACTACTACTACTGGTAATGCCGGGCAATTTAACGGAACAGGTGAAGGAATGTATGTCACAACAGCTAATCCAGCTACCTATTGGGGAATAGTTGTTGGCGCAGGAGGCGGTCTTGCTTCAGGAGACTTTTGGACAAATTCTGATAGAAGATTTAAAAAAGATATTACTCCAATAGCAGATGGAACATTAGATAAAATCATGAAACTAAATCCATGTCAATATTACTATGATGCGGATAAATATCCTATGTACAAAGGGAATGAAGGAAAACAGGTTGGCTTAATAGCGCAAGAATTGGAAAAAGTTTTTCCTGAATTAGTGAACAATACAAAATATATGCCCGACCCGACAAAAGATATTATAGACCCATCAAAAAAATCCGTTACAGGAAAACAAGTAATAGATAATGTATCTTTAGTTAAAGAGAAAAACAATGTGGTATCATCAAAAAAACCTGTTATAGGACAACAGGTTATGGATAATATCCCTTTAGCAATAGACAATATTCCTTTAGTTAAAGGATATTATGCCGTGGACTACAACGCATTAATTCCTTTTTTGATAAAAGGTATGCAAGAACAACAGAAAATAATTGAGACGCAAAACAAAAAAATTGAAACCCTTGAAAAGAAAGTTGACCAATTACAACACTAAATAATAATTTTTGAAATAAATTTTTACCATGAAAAAAATTATCCTAACAATAATCCCTCTTTTGTACTATACAGCAAGTGCAATAGCGCAGAGCATAACGCCAGTTGTTGTTTCATCAGCCGATAACTTTGTAGCGCATCCTGATTTCAGCGTGTCATCAACTTTTGGCGATTTCATGGCGCAAACATTTACGCGCACTCAAACTATAAATAATAATGGTGCGGAAAAGAACGAAACATCAATAAGCGTTTATCCGAATCCATCTTCGGGAGAGTTTACGGTTTACGGTCTCCAGTTTCCAGTTCAGTTATCAATAAATAATGTATTGGGTGAGCGAATGTATCAAACAACTGTAAACAGCAAACAGGAAACTGTAAACCTTTCTTCTCAGCCCAACGGAGTTTATTTCTTGATTGCTTCCAGCGTTGACAATGTGATTGCAAAAAAAATTGTGATTAATAAATAATCGGTCTAATCTGGGTATAACAAACAATAACAACAACTAAAAATAATTATCATGAAAAAACTAAACACTAAAAATCTCGGCTTTCGTCTGAAAGCAATTATTGTTCTATGCTCCATATATATGTATACGAGCACATCAAATATTTTTGGTCAAGACAGCCAACAGGAGAAACCCAATTATCAAAGTGTACCACAAGGATTCAATTATCAGGGAATTGCAAGGGATGCATCCGGTAAAGAATTGATAAACCGGAATATTGAGGTTAGGTTTACAATACATTCCGAACTCTCTGATGGAAATATTGTATATCAGGAAACACATAATACTATTACGAATGAGAAAGGACTTATTACGCTTGTTATAGGAAAAGGCAAGCCGGTAAAAGGTCTTTTCTCTGACATCAAATGGGCTTCAGCCAATTTTTTCATGAATGTAGAAATGAATGATGGCAGAGGCGCTGGATTTGTAAATATGGGTACAACCCAACTGCTTTCCGTACCCTATGCCTTAGTAGCAGGTACAATAGTTGGAGGAGAATCAAACTATAATGGTAAAAGTAATCCACCAGTCCCGTTAATTCCTCCAGGATTTTGCGATAATATTAATGACTGCATAGCTGCTGGTGCTGTGACAGGAATAACAGGACCAACAGGACCAACAGGACCAACAGGTGCAAATGGTGCTACTGGTCCAACAGGTGCAGCAGGAACGAATGGTACTAATGGCGTAACCGGGCCAATGGGCGCAACCGGAACTAATGGTACTAACGGTGCGACAGGTCCCACAGGCGTAGCAGGAACAAACGGAACAAATGGTGTAACAGGTCCGACTGGTGCAGCAGGAACTAATGGAACAAACGGTGCAACGGGTGCAACAGGAGATACTGGTCCGACAGGTCCCGCTGGGGCAAATGGTGCTACAGGCGCTACAGGTGCAAACGGAACAAATGGTGCTACTGGTACGACAGGTGTAGCAGGAACAAACGGAACAAATGGTGCTACTGGTACGACAGGTGCAGCAGGAACTAATGGTACTAATGGCGTAACAGGTACTACAGGCGCAACAGGACCAACAGGATCTTTTATTCTAAACTACCAAATTTATTCTGCCCTATTAACTCAATCAGGAACAAATCCACCTGTTGTCACAGTTCTTGAAAATACAATAGGTAATATTGTTTGGACTAGAGTTCAACTTTCAGGAGCGGTAGAATATGTTGGCACGCTCGCTGGAGCATTTCCAGCTAATAAAACTTGGTATCCATCAGCAATTAACGGAGCGGGTCCATTTCCTAACACTCATACTTTAGGTACTTTTATAAGAACAAGTAATAACGATATGACAATACGAGGACTTATAGATGGCGGATTAAATTTTACAACTATTGAAATAAGAGTTTATCCATAACCGAACATAAATAAATTTTCTATTTATGCCAAACGAATTAGACGACTTCCTCAGCCAGCAGAAAGAGCGGTTGGCGAAAAAAGACGAAAAAGAAGCGCAGGCGGAAAGAGAATCAGCCGGCAAAAGAAACATCTTTGAACCCAAGTTTCAGGAATTAATGCGGGATGTTATTCATCCTGCTATGGTAAACATTCTTGACAAACTAAGAAGACATAGTAACTATTCGGCAAAAGTACTGCATGAACCAAAAGCACATCAAAAACCCCCTTCATTCTATCCGAACGAGAGATATGAAATACACCCCGGAAGCGGAAAATATTTTATTCTTTCTGTGGAGGGTAATTACGACCTGCAAAAGGTTTGCGTTGACACAGAATATTTTGAGTCCTTTCGTGAAAATGGCGAATCGAAAGCAAGGACTCTAAAGAAGACAGAGGAGAAATATGAATTATCGGAAACAACACACGCACTCCTTGAGGCGGTTGTAGTAAAAGGAATCAAAGAAATTATGCCTTCAACTGAAGAACTGCGTGAAAATTCATAAACCCGCAAGGGAATGGTACAAACGGTGAAGGAGTTTGCACACAAGGAAAAGACGCTTTGACAAAAGAATAAGAAGGCGGTAGTGTTTGTGAAGAAGACGGCAGCGTTTGTGAACAGGGCGGTAGAGTTTGTACAGGAGGCGGTAGAGTTTGAAAATGCGGTTGGAGGGTTTGTAAAGACGGTGTGATGGTTTGTAAAAGTGGGCTTTTAGGTTTTTAAATGCAAATACTCTTAAAAATCAACATATAGCCCATCTTCCGTCTCGCAAAAGGGGAGAACCTCCATTCCCTTGTCGAATGGAAAAGGGGATGGACTGCTTTTGGAGAGATAAGATGAATAATAACTGAACATAAATAATTGGTCGAACCCATGCAACCATTTAAAGCTAATATAACGTCTGTAAAGCAAAGGCACATCATGAAGAAAGTATTATTTTTTTGTTCTGTAGTTGCTTTCTTTTTTGCCGCGAAAAATTCCTTCGCACAAAATCAGAATGTAGGCATAGGCACCCTTACGCCAAATGCTTCCGCTATGCTCGATGTGGTTTCCCTCAGCAAAGGAGTATTGGTTCCGAGGATGAATACCCTGCAGATGAACACGATTGCTTCTCCCTCAAACGGGTTGATTGTATATAACACTGATTCATCCTGCTTTTGGTATTATAAAATAAATACATGGACTTCTCTTTGCAATTCAGGCAGTGGAGGAGCAGGTCCGGTAGGACCCACCGGTCCCACAGGATCTAACGGTGCAAATGGAACAACCGGACCTACCGGTGTTGCAGGTGCAAATGGCACTACAGGACCAACGGGAACTGCCGGAGCAAATGGGACAACGGGTCCTGCAGGAACGAATGGAGTAACTGGTTCAACCGGACCGGGAACTATTTGCGGCACTGCTGCTACAAACTATCTTACCAAATTCACAGGGGCAACTTCCATGTGCAACAGCAATATATTTGATAACGGAACAAACATCGGCATCTTCACAGCAAGTCCCGCTAATTTCATTCACTTTCAGAAAACAGGAACTGCCGGTGTTTGGGAAACGTACTGGGAAAACTTAGGCGCTACAGATGCAGTCGCACAATTTTATAATACAAATGCCTCTAATGGAGGCAGAACACTGATGGGAATAACCAATTACAGCGGCACCGCTTTTCAGGCAAATGGACTAATTGGTTTGCATCTCAACGCAAGCGGAACAGGAGAAGGCGTTGATGGATTTTCAAACAGCAATGACGGAACAGGAGTGTACGGTGGCTTTATTGGAGGAACCAGTATTTTTGTAAACGGATGGGCTGTTTATGCCGATGGATGGGCAGGCGGATTAACTTCTTGGCAAAATGTTTCAGATGCAAGATTAAAAACAAATGTCAAAACTATTGGCAGCGCTTTAGATAAAATAATTCAACTCAGAGGAGTTGAATTTAATTATTCGAAACAAAATTTTTCCGATGTAAATCTTGATACCGAATCTAAAAAAATAGGATTCATTGCACAGGAAGTTGAACAGGTCTTCCCCGAACTGGTCAGGGATGCCAATTTATTTTCTTCTCCCGGGAAAATGGATGCGGGCATTACACAAAAACGAAATGTATATAAAGTTAAAACTATGAGTTATGGCGACATCGTTCCTGTTCTCGTAGAAGCTATCAAAGAGCAGCAAAAAATGATAACGGATTTGCAAAATCAAAATAAGGAAATGCAAAAACAAATTCAGGGCATTCAGAAGAAATAATAGATTACATTTAATCATTCATCCAATGAAAAAACTTTTACCAATCACACTCTGTGCAGCGTTCTTCCTTCTCCCGTCACTCCTGAATGTCATTCTCTTCTCCCTCCCTAACGGGGAGGGAAGGTGTGGGGCTGGATGGGCTTCTTGTTCTGCTCAGGATAACGTTGGCATCGGCACCAACACGCCAAATGCAAGTGCCATTCTCGAAATGCTTTCTTCCACCAAAGGGATGCTCGCTCCACGGGTTACCACGGCACAACGTAATGCCATCGTGGTTAATGCTTCCACCGATGGCTTGCTGGTTTTTGATACTTCCTTCGGATGTTTCTTTTATTATTCCGCTCTCTCAAGTTCATGGGTTTCACTTTGCCAGTTATCAGGACCCACAGGACCAACGGGAGCCGGAGGAGTTATTGGCACAACAGGAGCTGCGGGAGCAAATGGTGTAACAGGCGCTGTGGGCGCAACGGGTCCTGCAGGAGTTAATGGTGCAACGGGTGCTACGGGCATTGCAGGTGTTAACGGAAACAACGGAATTAATTGCTGGGATACAAATGGAAACGGAATAAATGATCCTGCCGAAGATATTAATGCGGATGGCAACTGGGATGCCCTTGATTGTGCCGGTGCAAACGGAGCAACAGGTACAACCGGAACAAACGGCACCATCGGAGCAAATGGTATTAACTGCTGGGATTTAAACGGCAACGGAATAAATGACCCTGCCGAAGATATTAATACAGATGGACTCTGGAACTCTACTGATTGCGTAGTTGGTTCTCCCGGACCAATTGGCCCAACCGGACCCGCAGGAACAAATGGTACTAACGGGACGAATGGAACTAATGGTACTAACGGCACCAACGGAACCAACGGAACGAATGGTGTAACAGGTCCAACCGGCCCTGCTGGAGCGAATGGTACAAATGGAACCAACGGCACTAACGGAACAAATGGAACAAATGGCACCAATGGCGTAACAGGTCCAACAGGTGTTACTTTTAAACAAGGTGTATTTCTTAGTTCTGCGTGGACGGTAAATACTGTAGGCTGGGCAAATGTTACACCCATGACATTTGCATTCACTGCGCAAAACACTTCTGCACTTGTACTGTTTTCTGCTTCGGGTTATGGTTATACTAATTCGATGGCTTTTGTTCACTTCAGAGTATTGAATAATGCAGCATCTATAGGTGGAACTGGAACGAAAATTCAAAGTTATGATGATGTGACGGGGACAATAACTGTATGGAGTTGTAGCTATGTTAGAATGCTGACAGGTTTGGTTGTCGGTGCTAATTATACGCTGCAGGTGCAAGGAAAAAGAGATGGAATTTTAGGAGTTTATGATGCAATCACTGATCCTGCTCTTGATGGTCATCACATGTCATTGAGTGTGGTTCAATAATAATCTTTATGAAAAAAATCTTCGCAATCTCCGCTTTTGTTTTGGCTGTTGTTTCAGCAAATGCTCAATCCGGTAAAAATGCAAACGCTCCTTCGCTTATTAATGCTGCTCCTGTAATAGTTTCTGATTCATCAAAAGCTGCTGCAAAAAACACCCATGCAAAACCCGAACTGAAAGAAATTGACTCTTCCACAAAGAAGATTGATAATTCTAAATCTGATAAATTGCAAAAACCTGTTTTGGATAACGCGAGTACCACAAAGTCAAAGAAATAATTCAATTCATTGATACTATATTTCTCATGAAAAAACTTTTACTCACATCATCCATCGCCATGCTGATTTCCCTTCTCCCTTTAGGGTCGGGGCTTCTTCTCGCTCAGGACAACGTTGGCATCGGCACCAACACGCCCAATGCAAGCGCCATTCTGGAGATGCTTTCTTCCAACAAAGGAATGCTTGCCCCGCGTGTTACTACGGCACAGCGTAATGCCATTGTGGTGAATGCTTCCACCGAT